>JAQYVG010000418.1 GCA_030145595.1 Desulfobacterales bacterium
GCATTTGCGCTAAAACGCTTTGTTGAAAAGCCGGATTTAAAGACGGCAAAGTATTATCTTGAAAGCGGTAATTTTTTCTGGAACAGCGGCATGTTTGCCTTTAAAGCATCCGTAATGATGAATGAACTGGAAATCCACCACCCTGAACTTTTGCAAAAAATGCAACAGTTAGATTTAACCGCAGAGGGTGTATCTTTGGAATCATATGAACAACTGCCGAATATATCCATCGATTATGCTGTGATGGAGAAAACCGATAAAGGCGCTATCGTGCCGTCAGATTTTGGCTGGAGCGATATCGGATCATGGAAATCTCTTTATGATTTTCTTCCAAAAGATATTGACGGAAATGTTATCGACGGTGATGTGATCACCAATGATACCCAAAACTGTTTCATTATGGGATATGAACGGCTTATCGCAACCAACAGCATCCAAAACATGGTTGTTGTGGAAACGCCGGACTCTGTGTTTGTTTCAGACATAGAGACCAGCAGGGATGTAAAAGCTATTGTTACCAGTCTAAAGGAGAAGGGCCGCCGGGAATATCAAAAGCATAAGACCGTTCATCACCCCTGGGGAACCTTCACCGTGCTGGAGATACAAGACGATTTCAGGATTGCAAAACTGATCGTATATCCGGGTTCGGCACATCAAATCAAAACCGACACTTGGGCGGCAAAACAGTTGTTTGTGCTCAAAGGCATGGCCAGGACGACTTTGGAGAATCAAGACAAGCTGCTGAATAAAGGGCAGTCTGTAGGTCTTTCTGCCGACCAATCCGCTGTGCTGGAAAACCCCGGAGCAGAACCACTGATCGTGATTGAAATAAAACGAACTGTTTAGCCACTAAGACACCAAGGCACAAAAATGGTAAATGAATTATAAACCTAAATGGTTCAGTTTTATTGGTTTAATTGGTTAACAAATCAATTAAACCAATCAAACCAATCGGACAATTTAAATTAATACCCCAATTGAGCGAAAATGCTCAATAGAGTGTCCGTAGTCCTTTGTCAGTTGTCCGTTGCTGAGCAACAAGAATCGCGTTTATATTTCAACTACAGGTGAACTATCAGAAGTGGCCCTTTGAGCTTGTAAAACCACTGACTACTGGCAACTGACAGTTGACATCTAATCGAGTTTTGACTCGATTAGGGTAATATTATTATCTTTGTGTCTTCGTGCCTTGGTGGCTGAACTATTACGCTTGTCTCAGTTATGATACTGTACTTCTTGCGGAAGGATTTGATTAAATGAAGGGAATAATTTTAGTAGGCGGCTCCGGATCACGACTTTATCCAATAACCCGTGTTGTAAGCAAGCAGCTCTTGCCGGTATATGACAAGCCCATGGTCTATTACCCCTTGTCGGTTTTGATGCTGGCAGGTATTCGGGAAATACTTTTCATTTCCACACCCGAGGATGCACGTTTATTTCAAAAGCTCCTGGGTGACGGCTCGCAATTGGGGCTTTCTTTCTCCTTTGAAACCCAGCCAAAACCGGAAGGGATAGCACAGGCCTTTATTATCGGCAAATCGTTCATTGGCAATGACCCGGTTTGCCTGATTCTGGGAGACAATATATTTTACGGCCACAATCTTACCGGAATTTTAAAAAATGCGGTTCAACTCCAGCAGGGTGGCTTGATTTTCGGATACCTGGTAAAGGACCCTCAACGTTACGGTGTTGTGGATTTCGACGTTGACGGCAATGTGCTCGGGATCGAGGAGAAACCCAAAAAGCCCAAATCGAACTATGCCGTGCCCGGTCTCTATCTTTACGACAACGATGTCGTCAACATCGCAGCCAACCTCAAACCGTCGGCGCGGGGAGAGCTTGAAATTACAGACGTTAATACGGCGTATCTAAAAAGAGGTCAACTCAGGGTTGCACTTCTGGGCAGGGGTTTTGCCTGGCTGGACACCGGGACCAAGGAAGCTCTGCAACAAGCCGCCAGTTTTGTTAAGACCATCCAGCAGCGCCAGGGACTTAAAATATCATGTATTGAAGAAATTGCCTACAACCTCGGCTACATTGACAAAGAACAGCTCGCCAAGCTTGCAGCTGCAATGATAAAAAACGAATATGGACAATATTTGATGGATTTAATTGCCGAAGACGAAAACAATCTAAATACTATTTGAAACGGATGTCAGTCCCCTCCTTCTGCATGGCAGGAAACTTCACTATTGACTTGATTGCTACAATTTTTTATACACATATATTAAGGTACCGTATGGATTAAAAGGGAATCCCGTTAAACTCGGGAGCGGTCCC
>JAQYVG010000419.1 GCA_030145595.1 Desulfobacterales bacterium
CCTGCGGCCCATGCTCGCTCAATAAAATCGCTGCACGATTTTATATAACTCCCGCAATACAGACTGCGGGATCAATTTGGTAAAATTCAACTAGTGACAAATTCGAGCACAAGGAGCAAAACAATGACTGAACGTGTAATAATATTCGATACAACGTTAAGAGACGGAGAGCAATCTCCGGGAGCCAGCATGAACGCAGCTGAAAAAATGCGGCTGGCCGTTCAGCTGGAAAAACTGGGTGTAGACGTACTGGAAGCCGGTTTTCCCATAGCATCCGAAGGTGATTTTGAAGCTGTTTCCGGAATAGCACAAAAGATGAAGGGTATCGAAGTTGCAGCCCTGGCGCGCACTTCCAAAGCAGATATCGACCGTGCCTGGGGTGCAATCCAACACGCCGTTAAACCGAGAATCCATACCTTTATCGCCACATCCGACCTCCACATGCACTACAAGCTGAACATGAGCAAGGACAAGGTTCTGAAAACCGCTGTGGAAGCGGTCAAATATGCCAGTTCCTTTACCGACAATGTTGAGTTTTCAGCCGAGGATGCTTCTCGCAGCGACCGGGATTTTTTGTGTAAGGTTTTCGAAGCGGTTATTGCAGCAGGTGCCACGACCATTAACATTCCCGATACCGTGGGCTATGCCATACCCGAAGAATTTTCAGACCTGACAAAATATGTCATGACCCACACTCCCAATATTGGCAAGGCCGTAGTAAGCGTACACTGCCACAATGACCTGGGCCTGGCCACGGCAAATACCATTGCAGCCGTATGTGCAGGTGCCAGGCAGGCGGAAGTGACGATCAACGGAATCGGGGAAAGGGCCGGCAATACGTCCTTAGAAGAATTTGTCATGGCCATACACACCAGGCCCAATTATCTGCCGTTATCGAGCAATATCAAAACCGAACTTATTTATCCCACCAGTCGCTTGGTCACGATGATCACCGGCATCATCGTGCAGCCCAACAAGGCCATTGTAGGAGCCAATGCATTTGCCCACGAAGCAGGAATTCATCAGGACGGCGTTTTAAAGAATCCCATGACGTATGAGATCATGAAGCCTGAAACCGTCGGACTCAGCGCCAGCAAACTGGTATTGGGCAAACACTCTGGAAGGCATGCTTTGCGCAACCGTTTAAAGGAACTGGGATATGATCTTTCCGACGAAGAATTGAAGCTTGTTTTTAAAAAATTCAAGGAGCTGGCCGACAAGAAAAAACATGTTGTGGATGAAGATCTCGAAGTTATTGTTACCGAGGGAATCCTGCGGACCACCGATACCTTCCGCCTGGAATACCTGCATGCAACATGTGGAACAACCGTTATTCCCATGGCAACCGTTAAGCTCACAATAAACGATAGACCCGTCCAGGGCGCGGGTTACGGCAACGGACCCATTGATGCTGCTTATGACAGCATTGCCAAACTGACGGGAACCGAATCGGAACTCTTAAGATTTTCGATAAGCGCCATTACCAGCGGTACAGATGCCCAGGGCGAAGTTACGGTACGCTTGAAAGAAAACGGCCTGATTGCCCTTGGTCGCGGAGCAGACCCTGACATTATCACCGCCAGCGTCAAGGCTTATATCAATGGATTGAACCGGCTGGAATACTTAAAAACCCACCCGGTAGAGGCAACTGAAGGTTTGTAATTTCCGATCTATAAAAAAAGCTGAAGGGGCTTACCAAAAGCCCCTTCAGTATATAGAAACTGTTTAGCATTTTAATAAAAACGGCACCTTTTATTTAAGCTGTGCTGCCGTGTTTCATAAAATCGCGAACGATTTTATTTGCCAAGCATACCCTGTTTTAGCTTTTTATCTGCCGGTTTGTCACCCAGCCAGATTGAAAAAACCGCCTTTTTGAAAGCGAATCCCGGAATTGTTCCTTTCAGTTTGCCTTTGATATAGACACTGATACCCTGCCCCGGAATATAGATGATGTCGTAAATGTCGTTTTTCTTGGCCTCATCGGCAAAAAAAGCGTTGAACTGGTTTATTTCAGACTTGATCGGTTCAATATTGCCACCGGTGCCGTTTTTAAAACCTTCATTCCAACCATCAATAAGTTTTTTACTGGATACTCCGTTATAAATAAAATGCATTTTAATGGCCATGGGTTCATCTGTTGCCATGACCTTGAGAGGATCCGTCTCATTTTGCTTAAGATAAAGGCCGCCGGCATAAACCTTGATAAATAATTTTTTGCGCAAGCCGGCCCCGTTTAACAGTAAT
>JAQYVG010000041.1:0-4953 GCA_030145595.1 Desulfobacterales bacterium
ATATCACGATTCCTCTGGGGATCGAGGCAACCCTCGATGCGGATCAGCAGCGACTGGTATACCATGAACCCGCCACTGCCGATTAATTTGAATGGTTAAAATTCGGGTAAATTCTTTATTGCGTATTAGCCGCAGACTCACGCAGACGATCACAGACCATTTTCTCTGCCGACCCGGCAGAGAAAATATAGTAAAGCCCTCCGGGCATTTCAATACATTTGTAACAGCGACGGTTAATCAAAAATATCTCTATACAAGTTTAAGCATTTATCATAGAATTCCTCGCGATAGCGAAGCTTGTTTTTGTTCGGCCGGGTCGGCCGAATAAAAGAAGAATGTCGGCGATCGTCTGCGTAAGTCTGCGGTTAAATTTTAGCTATATTACCAGCATCCCTTAACAACTGACAACTGACCAATGACAACTGACAGATGTAATTTATGGAACACGGAATTCGTATGAAGCAAGTCGACCAAATGATGAAGCAGGCCGTAGCCGATGAGGTTTTCCCCGGTGGGGTACTCCTGGTAGCTGCGGCGGATTCCGTCGTTTTTTTTGAAGCCTACGGATATGCTGATATTTTTGCAAAACACCCCATTGACAAAGAGACTGTTTTCGACCTGGCATCCTTGACCAAACCACTGGCAACCACTCTGGCGGTGATGCGGCTTGTTGCGCAGCAAAAACTGAGACTGGATCAGGATTTAGCATCTATCCTGCCACAGTTCAAAAACTCGGAGAAATCCAGGATAACCTTAAAGCAGCTGCTTTGCCATACTTCAGGCCTTTGTGATTATCGTCCCTATTACGAGTCGCTGGATAAACTTCCACCAAAGCGCAGAAAGGATGCTCTAAGAGAATTTCTGGTAAGCGAACCGCTTATAAATCCCCCGGGCGCAAAAGTGCTGTATAGTGACCTGGGGTTTATGCTTTTAAACTGGGTTGTTGAGCAGGTTGCGGAAAGAAGGCTGGATCAGTTTGTGAAGGCAGAAATCTACGACCGGCTGGGAATTGAAAAACTTTTTTTTGTTGATCCTGACTCAGAGCCCCGGAACGTGCAGTTTGCCGCCACCGAGCGTTGTCCATGGCGGGACACTATTATAGAAGGTGTCGTCCATGATGAAAACGCATATGCCGTGGGCGGTATTGAGGGCCATGCCGGTCTTTTCGGAACAGCTAAAGATGTCTATCGTCTTTTGTCTGTGCTGCTGACTGATTTTTACGGACAATCCGAAAGCATATTGTTTGAAAAAAAACTAATGCAAACGTTTTTTATACGAGACGGCAGTAGCGGCCGGCCGCTCGGTTTTGATGCGCCGTCATCAACCGGTGCGAGTTGCGGTCAATATTTTTCAAAAAAGAGTGTGGGGCATCTCGGTTTCACCGGGACTTCCTTCTGGATGGACCTTGACCGCGGGTTTATAGTGATACTGTTGACCAACCGTGTCCATCCATCCCGCGATAATGTGAAGATAAAAGCCTTCCGGCCGCAGTTACACGATATGGTCATGACCCTAATTGAGCAATAACTCCATTAGGCGTTATCCGTTATTGGTTATCTGTTATTGGTTTTAGGTGAAAGATTAACGGTATTTACATCGCTTATGGTAGAGATATAAAATATCAGTGAACTATGATTTTTGTTTTGCAAACGGTTTCGGTTTGTCGTAAAGGAAATTATTAAACTCGGTAAAAGAAGGGCATGTGCGCTGGCGATCTTAAACACGCATGTTTTATTTTCTCTTGTAATTACAGAATAATTTTGATAGTTTTAATATTTTATTGGTGATAAAATTTAAGTTTAAAATCAACAGATCAAAAACAGTAAATAAAAATATTGGATGGGCACAAAGCCTTGTGCCTTAAACAGAGGTGCTATGAACCTATTTATAGATAAAATTTTGGGTGCATTTTCCAGTGACCTGGCTATTGATCTCGGAACCGCCAATACACTTGTTTATGTTAAAGGTAAAGGTATTGTATTAAATGAACCTTCAGTGGTTGCGGTTCGCACTGACAACCGCATGAAAAACCGTGTACTGGCCGTCGGCGTTGAAGCCAGGAATATGTTAGGGAGAACTCCCGGTCATATTGTGGCGATTCGCCCTATGCGTGATGGTGTGATCGCTGATTTTGAAGTTACCGAAGCGATGCTCCGGTATTTTATTCGACAAGTGCACAACAGGCGCAGATTGGTCAGACCCAGAATCATCATTGCTGTCCCTTCCGGTATTACTCAGGTGGAGATGCGTGCTGTCAGGGAATCGGCGGAATCGGCAGGAGCCCGTGAAGTATTTCTGATTGAAGAGCCCATGGCCGCCGCAATTGGGGCCGGACTGCCGATTACTGAACCTATATGTAATATGGTAGTTGATATCGGCGGCGGCACGACCGAAGTCGCCGTGATTTCTCTGGCGGGGATCGTTTACAGTAGATCTATCCGGGTGGCCGGTGACAAAATGGATACAGCCATCATCCAGTATATCAAGCGGAAATATAACCTTTTGATTGGTGAGAGGACCTCCGAGATCATCAAAACTACCATCGGAAATGCATACCCTGATCCCGAGGATGTGGAGACCATAGAAGTAAAAGGCAGAGACCTTGCTTCCGGAATCCCCAAAATTCTCGCCATAGACTCGGAAGAGATACGCATAGCAATTTCAGAGCAGATTGATGCTATTATAGAAACAGTAAAGATCGCTTTGGAACAGACCCCGCCGGAATTGGCAGCCGACATCGTTGACCGGGGAATTGTATTAACGGGCGGAGGGGCATTGTTAAAAAACCTGGACAAGCTTATCAGAGAGGAAACCAGCCTTCCGATAACCATTACCGAGGATCCCTTATTAACTGTGGCGCTTGGTTCCGGGATGGCTCTCGACAGCCTTGAAATCCTAAAACAAGTTGTGATTACATAGTTTCATGATCCCGAAAAAGATGGTCGTGATCATTGGAGTGATTGTTCTGATCGCTGCCAACATCATAGCCCTTTCTGTTACAAGCCGCCGTCATGCTTCTCTTGGATCCGGTCGTATCGCCCTTTCGTTTGCAGCTCCTTTTCAGAAAGCTGTTACCCGTTCGATTCGTTTTGCCAGCGGTTTATGGAAACATTATTTTCTTACAGTCTCAGTGGCCCAAGAGAGCTACAAATATAAAAAAGCACTCGGTTTTGCCCAACAACAAAACAACCAGCTTGGAGAACTGAAGCTTACCAACGTTCGTCTGCGAAGTTTACTTAATTTTAAAAAAACAATGACCAATCAAGTTCTTGCTGCTGAAGCCATCGGCAAGGATCCATCTCAATGGTATAAAACTATAATAATAGACAAGGGCCGAGATGAGGGCGTAGCTAAAGGGATGGCGGTGGTGGTCCCCGAGGGAATTGTTGGTCAGGTTATGGGTGTCTCCGCCCATTATTCCAAAGTTCTGCTCATTATTGACCCCAACAGTGCCGTCGATGCACTGGCCCAACGGACACGGGCTCGCGGGGTAATTAAAGGCGAGCCTTCGGGGCGGTGTCTCTTCAAATATGTTTTGCGTAAGCATGATGTTGGTGTCGGTGACAGGGTTGTTTCGTCCGGAATGGACGGTGTCTTTCCCAAAGGCCTGGCCGTGGGGCACGTTGCAGGAGTTATCAGACGCAACTCGGGTATCTTCCAAGAAGTGACCGTTACACCTTTTGTAGATTTTGAAAAACTTGAAGAAGTTTTAGTTGTATTGAGTCCTCCCAAGCATTAAATTTAGTGAGCCTGCAATGACGTACTTTTTTTATATTTGCACATTTGTGTTGTTGCTTATTTTCCAGACAACAATTATGCCTTGTTTTCTGCTGTTCGACAGATTTTATGATCTGCTTGCTCCCTTTGTTATTTACCTTGGTCTTTTCAGATCTACTCGTGAAAGCATACCAATAATAATTGTCTTTGGATTCATAATGGACAACCTCTCCGGAGGTCCTTTGGGCCTGTATTTAACGACGTACCTATGGTTGTTTGCAGGTGTAAAGTGGGTCATTACCATATTACAAGTGAGGGATAATGTGCTTTTGCCGTTTGTTGTTGCCGCAGGCGTGCTGCTGGAGAATATCATTTTTATGGGGACCATTACTATGTTTGAGTCGGGTTCACGTTTTTCTCAAGCGGACTTGGGTACGGTTGCCGTCCAGGTGGTATGGGCTCTGGTCACAGGCCCGATTTTCCTTATTTTATTTAATAGGTTGCATCAAAGATGGGACCAATATTTCAAAGAAATGTTTAGTCCTTCTACAAGTTAGTGTTTGGTGTTTGGTATTTGGTGTTTGGTTTTTTGTTTGAACTGCATTTTGATGTACCGGCTTGTTAAAGGGCCAAACACAAAACACCAAATACTAAACACTTTCATAAAAAAATAAGCGTTTTTCTAACTTTTTACGTTTAACCTTTTACTTTTCACTTTTTACGAGATCATAACCATTGACTAAATACTTAAATGTTGCCGATACGGATTGGTACAGACAACGATTAATCCGGGTCATGTATTGCGTTGCAGCGGCTTTTTGTCTCCTTTTTGTCCGTCTGCTCCACCTGCAGGTGATTCAAGGAGAGGAGCTAAGACGACTCTCCGAAAACAACTCTGTCCGTTTGGAGGATACTGATCCTTCACGAGGATTGATTTTTGACCGCGATGGAAAAACACTGGTGGATAATCGGCCTTCGTTCGACTTAAGTATAATTTTGAAAGACGCTCGGCCCGTTGCTGATACCATTGAAAAATTGGCAAGAGTGATAAATGTTCCGGCGTCCGAACTGATGTTGAAAATTAATCGCAGCAAGGGGGTTGCTGCTTACAGGCCGATTCTTTTGAAGCAGGATTTTGGTCGTGACGCCCTGGCGGCGGTTGAGGTTCGGAAATTCGATTTGCCCGGTGTGGTAATGGGTGTCAGGCCTCTCAGGCATTCGCTCAACAAACAGAGT
>JAQYVG010000041.1:5052-9495 GCA_030145595.1 Desulfobacterales bacterium
GTTGAGGTTCGGAAATTCGATTTGCCCGGTGTGGTAATGGGTGTCAGGCCTCTCAGGCATTCGCTCAACAAACAGAGCGCTGCCCATCTTATAGGATATTTGAGCGAAATCAATGCAGGAGAACTTAAATCCGGAAAATATCCAGGAGCCAAACGCGGTGAATTTATTGGAAAGTTTGGTGTGGAAAAGGCCTTCGAGTCGTTTTTAAGGGGTAAACACGGCGGTCGTCAGGTCGAGGTTAATGCCACCGGTCAGGTGGTTGAAGTTTTGAAAACCGTTGATGCCCAGCCGGGACATAATATTTATCTAACCATTGATCAGATGTTGCAGAAAAGAACTGAAGCGCTTTTAAAAGGACGAGCAGGTGCTGCCGTGGCCATGGATCCTGCGAACGGGCATATTCTTGCCATGGCCAGTTCGCCTTCATTTGATCAGAATGATTTTGTCAGCGGGATGTCCCATGAAAAATGGAATGCTCTTATCTCCAACCCTTTCAGACCGATGGAAAACAAGGCTATCCAGGCGGAGTATCCGCCGGCATCTGCTTATAAGATTGTAACTGCCATGGCCGGCCTCGAAGAAGGTGTTATCGATGAAAAGACCAGTTTTCATTGTCCGGGATATTATAAATATGGAGATCGCGTTTTTCGGTGCTGGGAAGAGAAGGGTCATGGTACCGTAAATGTTGTCGAGGCATTAATTGTATCATGTGATGTGTTTTTTTATCAGGTGGGTCAAAAGCTGGGTGCAGACAGCCTGGCATGGTATGCTACAGCCAGCGGTTTGGGATCAACAACCGGTATAAACCTGGATCAAGAAGCAGAGGGTTTAATTCCTACCAAAGCCTGGAAGAAAGAGCGCACCGGCATAGCCTGGCAGGGGGGAGAAACGCTTTCGGTGGCTATTGGACAGGGGTACGATCTTGTGACGCCCATACAGATGCTGGTCTTGACTTCGGCGATTGCCAATGGTGGTGTAAGATATAAACCATTGATATTAAAAACAATAAAGACGGTTGAAGGTAAAGTTGTCGTTCAGGCTCAAAGCCAGGTTAAAGGTAAGTTGCCGGCCGGCAGCCAGACATTGGAGATTATTAAAAAAGGCCTGTGGGGGGTGGTGAACGGCAAGAGGGGAACTGCGCGGGGTGCCCGCATTAGAGGCATCGATATCAGTGGGAAAACAGGCACAGTACAGATTGTTGGCCGCAAAGATGGCGAAGAGACCAGCGAAACCGAAACTCCGGACCATCTGAAAGCACATGCTTGGTTTGTGGCTTATGCACCATCAGTTGACCCGCAAATCGCTGTTGCGGTTATTATCGAGCACGGGGAATCCGGATCTAAAGCAGCGGCTCCGATTGCCAGGGAGATGATCAGAACCTATTTGAAAAAAACCGGGCCCGGCAAGCAGCTCAAGGCTGAAGGCTCAAGGCACAGTGCTGAAAAGAAAATTAATGACGGATAATCAGAGGCCAGTGACCAGTGATCAGAGGTCAGAGGTCAGAGATCAGAGGTCAGAGGTCAGAGATCAGTAGGCAGTAATTAGCAAAAGCGGAAATCCCGCTGAAAGCGGGGATCCCGCTGAAAGCGGGGCAACCAGTATCCAGCATCCAGCATCCAGTATCCAGTAAAAGGAGCTAAGCGACTATGTTCGACCGGCGGTACGTACAATATTTTGACTGGGGCTTATTGGGGCTTGCTGTTCTACTTGGATCCCTGGGGCTTTTGATGCTGTATAGTGCTGTTATGTCAGAATCTCCCATGCCGCACGAGCTTCTGCATATCAAACAGTTGATCTGGTTTGGTATTGGATTCGCCGTAATGATTGTTTCATTTTCGCTGAATTACAAATTGCTGGATCGATGGGCTCACGCAATTTACATAATAGGTATTATCCTTCTGGTTTGTGTTTTATTGTACGGTAAATATGTCGGCGGTGCAAAGCGCTGGCTCATGTTGGGTCCTGTATCTTCTCAGCCGTCGGAGTTGGTCAAAATTGCAGTGATCATCGTTCTGGCCCGCTATTATTCAAGAGTTGTAAATCCAGAAGGTCTTAGCTTACGCGATCTTTTTACCCCTTTTATGCTGACGATTATACCTTTCCTTTTAATTGTAAAGCAGCCTGATCTGGGAACCGCCATGGTGGTAGCCTTAATTGCCGGTTCAATGACTGTTTTTGTAAAAATTGAAAGGCGCTCGCTTTTATATTTCATTGTTTCAGGCATGCTAACCGTTCCTCTGGTATGGTTTTTCATGAAAGGATACCAGAAAAATCGTATATTGACTTTTTTGAATCCGGACCGCGACCCTCTGGGCGCAGGCTATCATATTATTCAATCCAAAATTGCCATCGGTTCCGGCATGTTTACCGGCAAAGGATTTTTGAAAGGAACCCAGAACGCGCTATCTTTTTTGCCGGAACAGCATACCGATTTCATATTTTCGGTTCTGGCTGAGGAATGGGGGCTGGTTGGTTGTGTGGTTTTACTGGTTATTTTTTTGATGCTTATTATCTGGGCCTTGAATGTTGCCCACCGGTGCAGAGACCCTTTTGGAACGATCCTTGCCGTCGGCGTTACCGCCATGATATTCTGGCAGGTCTTTATAAATATTGGAATGGCGATGGGGCTGATGCCGGTTGTCGGTGTTCCATTGCCGTTTATCAGCTATGGAGGCTCGTCGATTATCACCACGATGATTTGTATTGGCCTTTTAATGAACGTCAGCATGAGGCGTTTCATGCAATAGGTAAAACATTTGACTTTTTGTAAATTTATCAATAAATAAAGCATTAAATGGGCGCAACATCAGGAGGCTTTATGCGAAAATCAAAAAAGACAGATTTGATTTCAACTTATTTGGGGTCAGATGGAGTTATTGAAGGCACCATCGAATTCCAAAATGCCATAAGACTGGATGGGAGTGTTAAAGGCAAGATTTTCAGTAAGGCCGGAACTGTAATCGTCGGTGAAAAGGCTGTGATCAACGCCCGGATAAATGTTGACATTGCAGTTATAATGGGGAAGGTCAACGGCACCATCGATGCTAGAAAAAGAATCGAGGTTTACCCTCCGGCCTGTGTTGTAGGTGATATGCAGGCCCCCACGATTTTGATAGAATCAGGTGTGATCTTCAATGGGAATTGTTCCATGAAAGCGAAAGAAATTTCATCAAAAAAGCCGGTAGCTGCAACCGATTCTGTTCAGAAGTTTCCGATTCAAAAAGAAGGTCAAAAAAAACCCGATTCTATTCACAAAGCCCCGCATCAAAAAGAAGGTAAAACAAAAATCGATTCTATTCAAAAAAGCCCAATTCCGCAAGAAGGTCAAATACAAGCTGATTCTATTGCAAAGCCCCCGGTTCAAAAAGAAAGTCAAGCAAAATAAAAATTATAAAAAACCTTTGACAATTGATTATGGTGGATGGTATAGACCGCCTTTGTTAAAGAGAGCTGGACCTAACAGCTAAAAGATATTTGATTATATCAACCCACCTGTTTTTGCGATGGAGGATCCATAAATGAAATTTTTTGGTTCAAACCGGAAACGCTTTTCGGTTTCAGTACATTTCTGGGTGCTTTCTTCTTTATTTTTTGCCGGAAGCGCTTTGGCGGCGGGCGGCATAACAGTGATGCCCGATGAGTCCTTATTCATTCAGATCGCCAATTTTATCTTTTTAATTTGGATTTTAAATGTTCTCTTGTATCGGCCGATCCGTAAAATACTGATTCAAAGAAAGGAAAAACTTAGCAACCTGGAGCAAAATATCGAAACCTTAAGCAGTGATGCCCATGAAAAAGATAGTGAATTTTCAACAGGCATTAAAGACGCTAGAGCCAGAGGAATGAAGGAGAAAGAGGCCCTGATGCAAGCGGCTGCTGACCAGGAAAGAGAGGTTATCGAAAAAATAAATAAGAAAGCACAGGCTGACCTTGCTGAAGTACGTAAAAAAATTGCAAAAGATGCTGAAGCCGTCAGGGCATCCCTGCAGCAAGAGATTGATGCGTTTGCAGAAGCGATCGGTGAAAAAATTATAGGGAGGGCTATTTGATGAACTTGATAACAACAAAATGGCCTGGAACAAACCGCAAGCGTTGGATCGTTAAAAAAGGATCGATGGTGATAGGCATTACGACCCTTGCTCTTTTTTGCGTTGTCGGTATTGTTTTGGCATCGTCAGGCGAAGCAGGCGCAACCAAAGGATGGGTAGCGACCGACACGTATCGCGTGATGAATTTTACTGTTTTGGCCGTCGGTCTTTTCTTTGTTATGCGCAAACCGGTATCCAAGGCGCTGAACGCTCGCATTAAAGGGATCGAAGAGCAGTTGGTTGAATTGGAAACCAAAAAAAAGGAAGCCGAGAAGCAACTGGCTGCCTATAATGAAAAGTTTGCAACGCTGGAGGCCGAGGCCGATAAGCTGATTGACGAATATATCCGGCAGGG
>JAQYVG010000041.1:9594-13817 GCA_030145595.1 Desulfobacterales bacterium
CAATGAAGCCAAGGAGAGGATTCTTGCAGAGGCGCAGGCTGCTGCCGAAAAACTAGAAGAGCAGGCCCGCCGCAATATTGAACATGAGTTCAAGCAGACCAAATTAAAATTGCAGGAAGAGGTTCTCGTAAAGGCACTTGCAAAGGCTGAAGAGCTTATCAAAAGTAAAATTTCGGCCCAAGATCATGAAAAACTGGTAGAAGAATATTTAGAGAAGGTGGTGGCATAGTGAAGAATCTAACGGTTGCACGGCGATATGCCAAAGCACTTTTAATTATCGGCAAAGAAGATGGTCAGGCGGAAGCCTATAGAGAAGAACTTGACGGATTTACAAGCCTGATGGCCAGAGAAAAGGAACTTGAACAGGCAATTTGCAATCCTTTGTACGGCGCTTCAGAGCGCAAAAAAGTGTTGCAGACGGTCGTTGATAAGGTCGATGTTTCCAAAGTTATGGGCTCTTTTCTCCTTTTGCTGTTTGACAAGGGGCGCTTTGGATCTTTGAGCGATATCAATGAGTTTTATCAAAAACTGGCGGATGAACTAAAAGGCGTACTGCGTGCCAGTCTGGTTTCGGCTACGGAACTTTCATCCGAGATCGTTGAAAAGATTCGTACAACCCTGTCTAAAAGGACAGGTAAAGATATTATCCTGGATGTAGAGCAGGACTCCGGTCTTATCGGGGGGATCGTTTCCAGAATAGGGGATTTGGTTTTGGACGGTAGTATCAAAACACAATTACTCAATATGAGGGAATCATTAAAAAGGGGTGAGAGTGTATAATGGAACTAAAAGCTGAAGAAATAAGTCAAATTATCAAAGAGCAGATTACGGATTACGACAAGAAAGTCGAATTGAGCGAAACCGGGACGGTCTTGTCGGTGGGTGATGGTATTGCCAGAGTATATGGCCTGGAAAAGGCCATGGCCCTGGAACTGGTTGAATTTCCAGGCGGCATCCTGGGGCTCGTATTGAACCTCGAGGAGGATAATGTCGGTGTTGCCATCATGGGCGAGGACATTCACATTAAAGAGGGAGATATTGTTAAACGCACGCGCAATATCGCCCAGGTTCCGGTAGGGAAGGCCGTGCTGGGCCGCGTTCTTTCGGCGGTGGGTGAACCGCTGGACGGCAAAGGGCCCGTAGAGGCCACAGAATTCAGCCGGGTCGAAATGGTTGCACCCGGTGTTATTGACCGCAAAAGCGTACACGAACCTTGTTATACCGGTTTAAAGGCCATTGACTCCATGACGCCGGTGGGACGGGGACAGCGCGAGCTGATCATCGGTGACCGTCAGATCGGTAAAACCGCGGTGGCCATTGATGCCATCTTAGCCCAGAAGGACACGGACATTTACTGTATTTACGTGGCCACCGGCCAGAAAAAGTCTACGGTTGCCCAGGTCCATGACATTCTGGAAAAAGAAGGCGCCATGGAATATACGACCATCATAGCCGCATGTGCCAGTGATCCGGCCACATTGCAGTATGTTGCCCCCTACGCCGGATGTGCCATGGCCGAATATTTTAGGGACAACAAAATGCACGCGCTGATTATCTATGACGACCTTTCCAAACAGGCGGCGGCCTACCGGCAGGTTTCCCTCCTCTTGAGGCGTCCGCCCGGTCGTGAAGCCTATCCGGGCGACATTTTTTACAACCATTCGCGCCTGCTTGAACGTTCTTCCAAACTGAACGATGAACTGGGCGCCGGCTCTATGACGGCCCTGCCGATTATTGAAACCCAGGCCGGCGACGTCTCCGCCTATATTCCGACCAATGTTATTTCGATTACCGACGGGCAGATTTATCTTGAGCCGGCTCTTTTCTTTGCCGGTGTTCGTCCGGCGATTAATGTGGGACTGTCGGTCTCCCGCGTCGGGGGCGCCGCCCAGGTAAAGGCCATGAAGCAGGTGGCCGGTACTCTGCGCCTCGATATGGCCCAATATCGCGAGCTTGAAGCCTTTGCCGCCTTTGGCAGTGACCTGGATAAAGCCACCCAGCAGCAATTGACCCGCGGCGAGCGATTAGTCGAAATTCTAAAGCAGCCCCAGTATAAACCGCTGAGCATGGAAAAGCAGGTATCCCTTCTGTTTGCCGGAACCAAAGGTTTTCTCGACAAATACCCGGTGGATGTACTGGCCAAATATGAGGCCGGGCTGTACCCGTTTCTGGAAGACAGATATCCGCAGATTTTTAAAGGCCTTCAGGAAAGCCAGGAATTTACCGAGGAAATTGAAAAGCAGATGACCGAGGCCCTGGAAGCTTACGACGCGGAATTCAAAGACACCATTTAGGCAGTAAATCGTCATTTGTTGATTGATGGGTTAATGGTTGAATTACAGACAGCCAATCAATAAATAACTTTAAATATAAGGTTTTAAGTATATGGCGACTTTAAAGGATATACAACTAAAGATAGTAGGGGTCAAAAAGACCCAGCAGATTACCAAGGCCATGAATATGGTCGCAGCTTCCAAGTTGCGCGGAGCCCAGACAAGCATGGAAGGTTTTCGCCCATATGCGAGCAAGTTTTCCGAAGTTTTGGAAAGTCTGGCGGAAAAAGCCGGCGAGGAGACCAATCCCTTGCTGGAGGCGCGCGAGGAGGTCAAAAAGGTAAATCTGGTTTTGTGTACTTCTGATCGCGGTTTGTGCGGTGGTTTCAATACAAACCTTATTGCCAGTGCCGGGCAGTTCATTAAAGCAAAAAATGAGCAAAACATCGATGTTTCGGTTACGAATTTTGGCAAGAAGGGCCGCGACTGGTGCCGTAAACAAGGGCTTGAAATCCAAAGCGAACATTTGGGAGTCATTGGAGGCAATTTCGGGTTCAACATAGCTTCAACAGCCGGGCAAGCGCTGATTGAGGGTTTTCTCAACAATACCTATGATGAGGTCCATATTGTATGTGCCGAGTTTGTCAGCATGGCAAGACAGACTCCGGTATTAAGTCAGATGCTCCCGATCATGCCGATTAAATCAATGGAGGCTAAACCTGCAGAAGAGGAAAAACCGTATTTGGCGGAGCATATTTGTGAGCCGTCTCCCCCTGAACTGCTGGGCGATTTGCTTCCCAGAAACGTTTATGTCCAGCTTTACAGTGCCTTGCTGGAGACATCGACCAGTGAGCACGCGGCACGCATGGCTGCAATGAATAACGCCACCAATGCCTGTAAAGATATAATCGAAAACCTGACGCTGGTGTACAATAAGGCTCGACAGGCGGCCATTACCGCTGAACTTATGGATATCGTCGGTGGTGCCGAGGCTCTTAAGGGTTAAATTAAAATAAAATACCGCATTTATATAGGAGGTCTTTAGATGGGAGAAAATATAGGTAAGATCACGCAGGTTATGGGGCCTGTTGTTGATGTGGAGTTTGAGCAGGGCCATCTGCCGACTATTTTTACGGCATTGACGATCAGCAACCCCGCCATCAACGATGAACCGGGCAATCTTGTCATCGAGGTTGCTCAGCATTTGGGTGACAATGTGGTTCGCACCATCGCCATGGATGTAACCGACGGATTGGTTCGGGGACAGGAAGTAACAGACACAGGCAAGCAGATTATGATGCCGGTGGGCGAAGCCGGCCTGGGCCGCGTTCTCAACGTCGTCGGCAGACCGGTGGACGGTCTCGGTCCGGTAAGCCAGGAAAAAATGATGCCGATTCACCGTGAAGCACCGAAATTTACCGAGCAGGACGTTACCGTACGTGTTCTTGAAACCGGTGTTAAGGTTATCGATCTATTGGTACCTTTTCCCCGGGGTGGAAAAATGGGCATGTTTGGCGGCGCCGGTGTCGGCAAAACCGTTATCATGATGGAAATGGTGCATAACATCGCCATGCAGCACGGTGGTATCTCCGTGTTCGCCGGTGTGGGGGAACGCACCCGTGAAGGTAACGACCTCTACCATGAAATGAAAGATTCCGGGGTTCTGCCCAAGGCAGCTTTGATTTACGGCCAGATGACCGAGCCTCCCGGCGCCCGGGCGCGTGTGGCGCTTTCGGCCTTGACGGCTGCCGAGTATTACCGTGATGAAGAAGGACAGGACGTGCTTATTTTTATTGATAACATCTTCCGTTTTACCCAGGCCGGATCGGAAGTTTCCGCCCTGCTGGGCCGCATGCCTTCTGCGGTCGGTTATCAGCCGACCCTGGCTGTTGACCTGGGTACCCTCCAGGAGCGGATTACATCAACGGACAAAGGCTCGATTACGGCGGT
>JAQYVG010000041.1:13913-16407 GCA_030145595.1 Desulfobacterales bacterium
TTATCAGCCGACCCTGGCTGTTGACCTGGGTACCCTCCAGGAGCGGATTACATCAACGGACAAAGGCTCGATTACGGCGGTTCAGTGCGTATACGTACCGGCCGACGACTTGACCGACCCGGCTCCGGCAACAACCTTTGCCCACCTTGACGGTACCGTTGTTCTGTCACGCCAGATCGTTGAATTAGGCATTTACCCGGCGGTGGACCCTCTGGATTCATCTTCCCGCATTCTTGATGCAGCTTATATCGGGGATGAACACTATATGGTCGCACGCCAGGTGCAAATGATCCTGCAAAAATACAAGGAACTTCAGGATATTATCGCTATTTTGGGTATGGAAGAATTGGCGGACGAAGATAAGGTAACCGTGGGACGCGCACGCAGAATTCAGCGTTTTCTGTCCCAGCCCTTCCATGTTGCCGAAGCTTTTACGGGCAAAAGCGGCAGCTACGTTAAAATTGAAGATACTGTCCGCGGCTTCAAAGAGATTTGTGAAGGCAAACACGACAATATCCCGGAGCAGGCGTTTTATATGGTCGGAGGCATTGAAGAGGTGCTGGAGAAAGCCGGAGTTCTGGCTGAAGCTTAGTCTTCTTAAAAGATAATAAGGTTATACTATGGCTGAAAAGATTAAATTAGAAGTCGTCACCCCTGAAAAATATGTGGTCGACGAAGAAGTTGAAATTGTAGTGGCACCCGGCGTTATCGGGGAATTTGGCGTGCTTATCGGCCACACCCCTTTTCTGACCATCCTTAAAACGGGTACTGTTCGCTATACGGATGCAAACGGAAAAGAAAGATTCGTTTTTGTAAGCGGCGGGTTTGCGGAAGCGCTTCCTGACAAGGTGACAGTATTGGCAGAGTCGGCTGAAAGGCGGCGCGAGATTGACGTGGCGCGTGCCAAAGCCGCCCAGCAGCGCGCTCAGGATCGTTTGGCCCAGGAAAAAGCTGAAGACATCGATTTTTTAAGGGCTCAAATAGCCTTGGAAAGAGCTATAAGTCGTCTTAATCTTGCTGGTGCGAAATAATTGTAGTCACTATTTTGCGAATCTTATTCTGATCAACGGCATTTCTCACTGAAAACGGGAAATGATCATTAATGATGCTTTATAAGGGCGGACCAAGTAAATGGTTTGCCCTTATTTTTTTTGAAAACGGTTCTATTCCTTTTTTGAACCACGCATGCAGTTTTTAGTTCCTTAGTTGTATTTTTTTTGCTTTTTGTGACAAAACGTTTATAATAATCACGAAAACACGAAAGAAGAAAAGCACGAAATTCAATTATGATTTAAATTTGTTTTTCGTGTTTTCGCAATTTCGTGTTTTCGTGATGAACATTTTTCTTGGTTCCGGCTTGGCCGGGTTAGGAAATAGGTTGACGAGTAAAATGTCACACATTCCGGGAAAACCAGCGATAATAATACTTGCGGCAGGTTTAGGCACACGTATGAAATCAAACAAGGCCAAAGTGCTGCATAAAATCCTTGGCAAGTCCATGGTAACGCATGTTGTTGAAACAGCCCAAAAGGTTGCCGGTAATGATATTATTTTAGTTGTCGGCCACCAGGCAGAGAAAGTTCGTCAAATTGTATCAGCAACCCACCAAGTCCTTTTTACAGTTCAAAAAGAGCAGTTAGGGACAGGCCATGCGGTTATGTGTGCGTTGCCTGATATTCCGGATCATGCCCGGCAGGTAATTATTTTATGTGGTGACGTACCGTTGCTGACTGCTGATACGATTTTAACATTTTTGGATGATCACGTTAACGCCAACCGGGATTTAACCCTATTGGCAGTTGAAATCGATAACCCGGCTGGGTATGGCAGGGTTTTGATTGATGAAAATAGACATGTAACCGGGATTGTTGAAGAAGCAGATGCAACAGAACAGCAGAAAAAAATCAAAACGATTAATACCGGAATCTATTGTGTCAAAAAAGAGTTTTTGTCCGAATCGCTGCGAAAGATTACGCCGGATAATGTACAGGGTGAATTTTATTTAACAGATATTGTCGAGATAGGATGTAAAGAAGGTAAAGTCGTCGGGATGGTTGTGGGAAGCGATTATCAGGAATTTGCGGGGATAAACACAGTCCAGGATTTGATTAGGGTTGAACAAATAATGCGCAGTCGTTAGTTTCCATCCATAAATGGCTATTTTTCCATTCTGCCACAAAGACACCAAGGCACGAAGATAAAAAAAATGAATATTTCCTTTGTGTCTTGGCGGCTTAGTGGCCAATATTTTTTGGTTGTCTGTTTTAGATTCAATGAAGATGGATTCTTGACTAAACTACGAACGGCCGGCCCCGATTTTGGTGTTTATCCGGGCCGGGGAATATATCTTGACTTTAGATTATATGAAATATTATATTAAACGAAGCTATCATGAGGTACAAGATTGGATCAAGAAAAAGTTTTGAAACAGTTTGATGAAATAGAACAAAAAGTTGGGAAATTAATTGATGTTTGCAAGTCGCTTGAGGCGACC
>JAQYVG010000420.1 GCA_030145595.1 Desulfobacterales bacterium
CCCGTATTCCCATTTGCCTATTGCGTCGAGCAAGAGTCTAATTGAAAAGATGAAAGTGTCTGGCCGAACAACCTCGATTGATACAACATGGAACCGACCGACTCGGCTATGGGCAATAGAACAGCTCGGCAGTGACACAAGACAATTTCTTGAATGGTGCGGCAAGCCGGCAGACTATTGGCGAATCGATCCGAATGACAAAACCTGACCTTTCTAACAAATAGGTTTGTGGGTAAAATTCAGTTGATAACGCAGAAAAGGTATCAGGTCTTGAAAAACAATCTATTTCGGGTTCTGCGGTTGTGCCGAATTTTGAAACAGACAAGATTCAAGCTACCTCACACGTAGGGCGGGGTGGTCATTGACTATGCCGCCAGCATAAGCCGCGCTTCCACAATGTCCCAGGGCACTTCTATTTTATTGTCTTTTGTTTTACCAATCAGCCCGATATGTTCCAACCGACGAACATCTGTATGGACATTTTTGTAATCACGCCCCAGTTCATTCGCTAAAGCACGTATGCTCATGGGACCGTTGGTACGCAGTATCTTCAGCAATACCCACCGTCCTGTAGTGAGTGTCTTAAGAAGCGTCTCCAGGTTTTCAAAATACAGCCGATGCTCGGCCTCAATCTTCTGATCACGTTCGGCGCGCTTCCAAGCGTCAATAAAACCTTTGGCAGTGCTTGTGTCATCGCCAACCCCGATTTGAATTTGTTTTTTCATTTTTTATTCTTTCCTTGTTTTTTGAATCTCATTAAGGAAATCTGCTGCCAAGGTTTCCACATCTCTAAACTGATAGGGTTCTTCTTTGCCTTTAATGTGTCTGTGATCGCTTTTCCATTATTCGGCTTTGCTCATTTTTTCCGCCAGACGCACAAAATACCGCCGGTTCGGTTTTAAGCCACTCTGATCTATGCTGTCCGGCCACCCATACAGCCTGTCCGGAATTTTAAAGCGAGGAAGATGTTTTTCCAAAAAAGGGGTGATGTCTTCAATATCTATCTTCTGCTTTTGCCTTAGCTTGACAAAGGCAATCGGTCTGTGCCCGTATTTATCACTTTTAACCGGTACAACCATGACATCTTCAATGGCAGGCAGCCTCGCTAAAACCCCTTCAATTTCTTCCGGTTGAATATTCTCCCCGCCGGAAATAAACATGTTATCCTTGCGTCCCGTGACGGTGAGATAGCCGTCTTGATCGATGTCGCCCAGGTCTAAAGTGCCAAACCAGCCGTCGGCATCAAAAGGTGTTATCAAAGCATCCTTTTCGATGTACCCCTTAAAGCGGGTCTTTCCGCGAACAAAAATTTCGCTTTCTTTAGATATTTTAATCTCTCGATGCGCCAGAATGCGGCCGGAGGTAAACAGCTTTTCCAACGAATCGTCTAAAGCGGTAGTGGTTATTTGCGAAGCCATTTCAGTCAAACCGTAGGTGGTGTATAAATTCAGGCCTTTTTGCTTGGCCTGGATGACCAATTTTTGTGGAATCAAGCTTCCTCCCAGCAAAACACTCCTCAGACAGGTTGCTGCTTTATCTGCAACGGTTTCTTCCAACAGGCTTTTTAACTGGGTAGGTACCAGCGAAACATGGGTTACTTTGTGACGCGTGATTGCCTTGGCCGGTATAGCATTTGCGGTCGGAACAACCATTGCCGCTCCGGATAATAGAGCGCGAAACAAGATGCCCATACCACCGACATGGTATAGCGGAAGCGACAGCAGCCAGCGGTCACCCGGACCCAGAGGCAGATTTTCATTGGCACCCAGGGCGCTGTAATAATGATGGGCAAATGTATGTAACACCGCTTTGGGAACGGCACTGCTTCCGGATGTAAACATAATGGCGGCATCCTGATTTAATTCGAATTCAGGCGGCTTTTTTCCGTTGGTTGAAATCTTCGGATGGTTCCATAAAGGGGACAACTCGATATTTGTACATTTATCTGAGTCCGGTTTGTAATACGGTCCGGTGACAATTTTCGTGCAGTCGATTTTAGCCAGCATGGCCGCGATGGTTTTTTTCGGAAAGCGAGGGCTGACAGGGCAAGCGATCGCGCCGATTTGAAAGAGGGCCATCAACAGCAGGATATATTCGGTAGAATTGTTTGCAACGATCCCCAGGCGATCTTCTCGTTCTATCCTTCTTTGAATTAAATTGCCGGCCGCTGCGTTAACCAGCCGGCAGCATTCTGCATACGTGATCGTTCTTTCATCTGAAATCAAGGCC
>JAQYVG010000421.1 GCA_030145595.1 Desulfobacterales bacterium
CGAATTGGTACACTTTAGCCAATCCTGAGCGAAAAAGGCAAAGTCCCCAAGATTAACATAGCAATCCTCATTAAAATCCAGGGCCAGATATTTTGTGCCCGGATCGCCACAAATTTTGAAAGCTGAAGTAATCGATCGTCAAGAGAGTATTTATACGCTACAATTTTCATTTTCCGGTAATTTTGAAAGCCTTCTTTACCGCATAGGAAATGTGCCCCTTCCTCCGTATATTAAACGCAGCCGGGGTGAAGACGACGGCCGTGACCGAAAATCTTACCAGACCGTATACGCATCACAAAAAGGTGCCGCAGCCGCGCCGACAGCAGGGCTCCATTTCACCCAAAGGCTTCTTGAAAAAGTTCAAGAAAAGGGCGTCAGGATTGTTGCAATTACCCTGCACGTGAGTTACGGTACATTTTTGCCTGTCAGGGCGACCGACATCCGCAAGCACAACATCCATTCCGAGTGGTTCCATATCCCCGCAGAGACTGCGGACAAGATCAACCGCGCCAAGGTAAACGGCAGCCGGATCGTGGCCGTGGGGACAACCTGTACGCGCGCACTGGAGTTTGCTGCCGATGACAGGGGACACGTTGCCCGCGGCAGTGGAAACTGCGATCTTTTTATATATCCAGGTTACAGATTTAAAGTCGTTGATGCCATGATTACTAATTTTCATTTGCCAAGATCGACGCTTCTGATGCTCGTCTGTGCGTTGGCCGGTCGCGATAAGGTCCTTAACGCCTACCAGGAAGCGATAAAAACAGGATACAGGTTTTACAGTTATGGCGATGCGATGTTAATTGTATAAACTGTTTTAAGTTTAAGGTTTTAGGTTTTAAGTGTGTGTTTTCGAGTATTCTTAAAGGCATGGATCAAAGATGGCATATAGTTCTTTTGAAAAGCTTGAAGTGTGGCAGAAAGCATGCAGACTTGCGGTCAAAGTATATAAAGTATTAGATGGCTGTAAAGATTATGGTTTGAAAGATCAAATGACAAGAGCCGGCATTTCAATTGCATCTAATATTGCGGAAGGTGCTGAAAGAGGCTCGTCAGCCGAATTCAAAAGGTTTCTTCATATAGCCAAAGGATCTGCTGCAGAATTAAGAACCCAAGTATATATTGCCCATCGGGTCGAAACTATTACAGCACAGACGCAAGAAGAACTAGTCGTAGAATTGAAAAGTATTTCAAGTATGATTCATGCTCTTATCAAATCCTTAAAACCTAAAACTTAAATCTTAAAACGCTAAACTATGTTTAATTTCAAGATAATAGCAGAGTCGGGAACAACACGGGCAAGGGCAGGGCTTTTGCAGACAGCTCATGGTGCCATCGAAACTCCGGTTTTTATGCCGGTGGGAACCCTTGGTACGGTTAAATCTCTGTCCCCTGAGGAACTTCTTGATTGCGAGGTCGGAATTATCCTCGGCAATACCTATCATCTATATCTTAGGCCGGGCTGTGAGGTGATCCGTCGTTTTTCCGGACTCCACAATTTTATGCACTGGGATGGGGCTATTTTGACGGACAGCGGCGGATTCCAGGTCTTTTCCCTGGCAAAACTGCGCACAATTACCGAAGAAGGGGTTACTTTTCAATCGCATATTGATGGTTCACAACACGTGCTGACTCCTGAAAAAGCGATTGAAATCCAGATCTGCCTCGGTTCGGATATAATGATGTGTCTGGACGAATGCATACAATATCCTGTGGATCGGGACAATGCCAAAGGCGCTCTTGAACTTACCACGCGCTGGGCCGCAAGGTGCAAG
The DNA here is from genome assembly GCA_030145595.1 of Desulfobacterales bacterium. Taxonomy (GTDB): domain Bacteria; phylum Desulfobacterota; class Desulfobacteria; order Desulfobacterales; family UBA11574; genus Desulfatibia_A. The sequence goes on from JAQYVG010000421.1 coordinate 1,776, forward strand.
CAAACCTGGCAAGAACATTCTGACAGCTCAGGGGCTTTGTTTGGCATCGTCCAAGGGGGGATGTTTAAGGATTTGCGGGCCATGTCGGCCGATGCTTTGGTAGAAAAGGATTTTAGCGGCTATGCCGTCGGGGGGCTGAGCGTTGGAGAGCCCAAGGATCTAATGTTCGAAATAGCGGAATTTACCCTGCCGAGACTGCCCGATGCAAAGCCAAAGTATGTCATGGGCACCGGCACTCCGGTAGATCTTATTGAGCTTGTGGCTCTCGGTGCCGATATGTTCGACTGCGTCCTGCCGACCCGCAATGCCAGAAACGGGCAGATGTTTACAAAATCGGGGACCATAAATATCTACAATTCCCGCTTCAAAGACGACCCGGAGCCTGTTGAGAGCGGTTGCCGGTGCTACACTTGCCAAAATTATTCGAAGGCTTATTTGCGTCACCT
>JAQYVG010000422.1 GCA_030145595.1 Desulfobacterales bacterium
GGCAACCATACCACGGACGATATGCGTTTTACCCTTGAGGGTGTGCGCTGTATCGGTTGTTGCAGCCTGGGGCCGGTCATCAAGGTTAACGAGGACGTTCACGGCCGTATCGGCAGCGATGAAGTGGAAAAGGTCTTGGAAAAATATGAATAATACTTCAGATACGAGATTAAGACTATGAAAATTCAATCTACAGCAGATTTAGAAAAGATAAGCCAGGAGTACAGCAGCAGGCTGTATTATCCTGATACAACCAAAGTTCTTGTCGGCATGGCATCTTGCGGTATTGCCGCCGGTGGCAAGGCCGCCCTTGAAAAGGCCATGCAGGATTTTCCCCAGGGCAATGGTATCCAAATCAGCCAAACCGGCTGCCTGGGGTTTTGTGAAGTCGAACCTTTGGTTGAAATCGCAGCAACCGGCAAACCGCGGGTTATTTATCAAAAAATCACCGAAGACAAGATTGGCGATGTAATTAACAGTTATCTTGAAAACGATTTCAAAAAGACCAAATGGATCTTGGGACAGGTTCGTGATCCCCGCAGCGTAATGGAAGACCATTTTGAGAATCCTCTCAAGGAAATCGAGCCTATAGAGAAGATTCCGTTTTTGGAAGACATCCCTTTTTATAATAATCAGGTGAAAATTGCTTTGCGCAACTGCGGCTATATCGATCCCGACTCGATTGAAGAGTATATCGCCCGGGGGGGCTATTTTGCCTTTTTACGCGCGCTCTTTAATCATAAACCTGAAGAGATAATTGAGATAATAAAAGACTCCGGCTTAAGAGGCCGCGGCGGAGGCGGATTCTCAGCCGGCAGAAAATGGGCGACCTGTGCCAAACATCACGGTGATAGATATATTATCTGTAATGCTGATGAAGGTGATCCGGGGGCCTATATGGACCGCAGCATCCTGGAGGGCGACCCCCACAGCGTTTTAGAGGGCATGTTGATTGCAGCGGTGGCCATCGGTTCCAGTCAGGGGTTTATGTACGTGCGCAACGAATACCCGCTGGCTGTAAAACGGTTGGTGACCGCCATCAAGCAGGCTGAAAACTATGGCCTTTTGGGAGAGAATATTGCCGGCACGGATTTTAGTTTTAATATTAAAATTTCTACCGGTGCCGGCGCTTTTGTCTGTGGTGAATCCACCGCCTTGATGGCCTCTCTGGAAGGCAAGGTCGGGAGACCCCGGGCCAAATATGTTCATACCGTGGAGAAGGGCTTTCGACAAGGTCCGTCAAATCTGAACAATGTGGAAACCTTTGCCAACGTTCCTGCCATCGTCTCTAAAGGTGCCGAATGGTACGCCGGTATGGGAACGGAAGGGAGTAAAGGCACCAAGGTCTTCAGCCTGGTCGGCAAGATTAAAAATACCGGGCTGGTTGAAGTGACCATGGGAACACCGCTGAGAAACATTATTTATGATATCGGTGGTGGAATTCTTAAAAAGAAAAAATTTAAAGCCGTTCAAACCGGTGGGCCGTCCGGCGGATGTATTCCTGAACAATATCTGGATTTAGGCGTCGACTTTGACGAATTGTCCAAGGTGGGCTCTATGATGGGCTCCGGCGGCATGATCGTTATGGATCAAGACACCTGCATGGTGGACATCGCTCGATATTTTCTCGATTTTCTAGAAGAGGAATCCTGTGGCCAGTGCAATCCCTGCCGGGAAGGCATCAAGCGCATGCTGGAGATTCTGACCAATATCTGTGAAGGGCACGGCAAGGAGGGTGATATTGAATTGCTCGAGGAACTGGGCGATATGGTCGCCAAAGCTTCTCTCTGCGGTCTGGGGACATCGGCTCCCAATCCGGTGGTCACAACTATCAATTATTTTCGCCATGAGTACGATGCCCATATCAAAGACAAGAAATGTCGAGCGGGCGTCTGTAAAAACCTTTACTATTATGAAATCGATGCAGAGGCCTGCACCGGTTGCCGCGTGTGTGCCCGCAAGTGCCCCCAGGATGCCATCACCGGCGAGAAAAAAGAGGTGCATCAGCTGGATCAGGATTTATGCATCAAATGCAGCATCTGTTATGAAGCCTGTAAGTTTAATGCCGTAGTCATAAAATGATGAATTCATAATTTCACGCAAAGGCGCAAAGCCCGCAAAGGAAAACAAAGATAAATTTTTAAAGAATCTTGGCGTCTTTGCGCCTTTGCGAGAGAATCTTATTTAATTCCGGCTTATCCATCAAATTAATGAACTAAA
>JAQYVG010000423.1 GCA_030145595.1 Desulfobacterales bacterium
ATTTTGTCAATGCAAATATCAATAAGTCCAAGAAAATGAGAGTGGTGAGTTTAAGGAATGCTTTGCCTTGGTTCTATAATGTTTTTCGGGCACAAAAAGTATAGACTTGTATCAGTATAGGAAAGTTTTTCAGACTTTCATTTTTGCACAATTATAGCATGTAAGCGTTAGTCATAGGATGTGGACAATTCATGATCAAACTGAACAAAAAAGGCAGAGCTATGATGACCCTGCCTTGGATGTGCGATGATTGGCGGTGACTAACGCTTTCAAATCTTCCTTCCGAATCCTGCAGAACCTATAAAACCAGAGCTAAGGAGGAGCATGAAAACCAACGTGGCTGTGGGGTCGAGGTGCAGTGTAACTCAGCTCACACCCACAAGAGGCAGCAGGCTCCAGCGCACCACCGGCCGCAGTGTGTCATGGTTTGCGATAAACTCAGCCACAGGTGGTGAGTAAGTATAGTAGAGGTGCACGACAGCGTACCCTGGCGAATCCATTCTTCAGTTCACCGCATGTCAAATACTGCCGAACTACGCCTCCAATAACACGACGAAAGAAACCGTACTTTCCCTCAACCGGAATTCGAACCAAAGCACAAAAAGAGGCTGCAGCTCTAAAAGCGGTCTAATCCGATGCATAAATAACAATGGCTTATCGATCCGGTATTTTGAATCAGGCCGATAAGCCATTTTCAATTGGAAGAAATAAGCCTTGAAGCTGATCAGTCGCCGATTTCATTAACCGGATTCATCGGCGGCATTCCCCTGAGGACCCTTGTGATCTCAAGGGCTGCCCGCCGGCGCGCCTCAACCGACATTCTTGCAGATGCAGATGCCCCGTGTGCCGTCAGGATAACATTATCCATTTTAAGCATCGGATTATCAGGATCAATCGGCTCTTTTTCAAAAACATCCAGACCGGCAAATGCAATCCAGCCTTCCTGAAGCGCTTTAATAAGAGCCGCTTCATCCACGGTCGCCCCGCGTCCGGTGTTTAAAAAAATGGCGGATTTTTTCATCTGTTTGAACACTTCTTCATTGATCATGTGATCGGTTTCCTCTGAAGACGGAAGGTGAGCCGAGACGTAGTCGGACCGTGCCAGCAAAGCTGAAAGCTCGGTTACCGGTTCCACTCCGTAATCGATCATATCCAACTCATTGACATAAGGGTCATAGGCTAACATATTGATTCCGAATGGCTGCGCCCGTTTGGAAACCGCACGGGGGATGTTGCCGAAGGCGACAAAACCCAGGGTGGTTCCGGTCAGCCGCGGAAACTGATTCAGCATGGGACGTGCTTCCATCCAACGACCCGTTCGCACCATCTGATCCTGTGTGATCAGGCGCCTCCAGCTGGCCAGAAGCAGTGTCATGGTATGATCGGCGACCTCTTCGATGAATACATCCGGTGTATTGGTGACCCATATCCCGTTCTCGGATGCTGCCGGAATATCGATATTGTCAAATCCGACCGTCGGTAATGCAATGATTTTACACTTTTTAAGCGATTCAATCACCTTCCGGTTGACATTAACCCCGCCGCCATGAATCAATAACGCATCGGCGTCTTCAGCAGCTTTAATAAAGGTTTCTTCATTGCTGCCATCTGCTTCGACAATGGATGCCCCCATTTTTTCAAAGGCCTTTTTCTCTATATATAATGGTTCGCCCCATACGGCGTTCATTTGGGTTGTGAATTTACCCATCACAATCTTGTACTCTGCCATCTATTTCTCCTTTCTCGCGCTCAAGATGATAGGAAATTGCTTTTTTGAACCGAAGGAATGCTAAGGCAAAAATGGGAAAATTGCAACCTCTCTTTCTAATTTTCCCCAAATTGACCCTTTCTGGCCAAAAGAAACATTTTTTTGAGGCCAATGTAAGGGCAGAAAATGTGGCAGGTTTCACATTTTGCGATTAGTTTTAGTTATTTTGCCAAAGAATGGGCGGAAGATAGATAGACCTCCCCTATAACCTTTATAGCCGCAAATTACAGAGTGGGCAATGCCTCGACAAGCTCAGCACAAGTTTAACATGATAGATGGCTCTTCATAGCCGGGCCAACCATCACTGAATCAAGTTCAGTGCAGGCTTAAAGGGTTCATAGACTATCGCCATTTTCATGAGAGGCCTCTTGGCTGGGCGGGTCTCTGGAAGACTTCTGTAGCCAGAGGCCAAGATGTTCAAGAACTTGGCCTATAACTGAGGATCGGTAATG
>JAQYVG010000424.1 GCA_030145595.1 Desulfobacterales bacterium
GGAGTACTCCAATGCATACGGCATGATCAAGAGACTCCCCATCGTAGGGATACGGCATCTTGTTCATATCGTGTAACTGAAGATCAGACGCGAATCCCTTCCTTCGACAGATATCCACCATTGCATCGGAGCTATCCAGCCCATAGACAACCATACCTGCCCTGTGGAACAGAACGGATCCAAGCCCTGTCCCAATACCTACGTCAAGTATGGTTTGGCCAGGGCTCGTATACTCATACGCAAGGCCGAACGCAACCTCTGGACCAACCCATCCGTATTCCTTAATCCGCTTATCGTACACATGTTCGGCAAGTGGTTCTTGTTGTCCGCTTTCTTCTTTAAAATGATTATTTTTATCCGTCATTGTCACCCACTAGTTTTTTCAACATTTCAGATAAATGCTCAAAGATCCAAAAATGTCCCGCACCCTCAATATATTTCGCTTCGCAGTTAGGGATCTTTTCAGCCAAATATTGCCCCATGGAGGGGGGAACACTGATATCTTCTTCGCCCTGCCAGAGATAGACCTTGGCTTTAATCTCATTCAGCGGTATCGGCCAGCTACCGGGGATCATTGCATCATACCAACTGCCGATGCCCCCCTGGCGGTAACTCTCATTGCGATCAGCCTTGATCAATTTGGCGATATTAAGACGCTCATATACTTTTCTGTCGGTTTCGCTAAACTCCTTAAGTACCATTTTAATATAAAGCTTGGTGAATTTTCTTGCCAGCCAGGCAACCATCTTCATTTGCAATTTGAACAGCCCCGGCAATTTAGGCGCTTTGGTCCACAGCATACGAATAGGAGCAGCTAAGTCTTTATCTGTCTCCGGGATAAAAGGTCCGACACTTGCAAAGATACCTACTGAAGTCAAACGCTCCGGGATTTTCCAAGCGCAGGCTAAGGCAAACGGTCCCCCGCCGGATGGGGCAAAGACAGCGAATTTGTCTATTCCTAATAAATCAGCCAGAGCAACAATGTCATTAGACCAGTTCTCAAGCGTGGTTACTCCCTGTACAAAATCTGTTTGTCCAAAGCCGGGCCGGTCGGGTGCAATCAAACGAACATTGGGCAAAAAAGGCGAACCTGGTATCACTCCCCAATACAATCTCGAATTGGGATTGCCATGAAAAACAAAGATTGGCTGACCCGCTGGGTCACCATACTCCGCATAGCAAAGTCGGCGACCATCAGAAAGTTTAAAATAGTTTTCAGTAGTAACCATGGCCCACTCTTGTTTCAGTTATTTATACTATTAATTCATCACCATACTTCATGATATTGCACTCGATCCCCATTTTTCCAACCTCTTCTTTAAACATCTTATCATCAGCAGGATTATAATTTTTACTAAAGAATGCTGGACAGTTAAAATGGCATGGAATCATGTAACCTCATTATGAAGTTACTTCTATCGCAACATCTCCGCAATCTTGGGGCGAGTCATTTTAATCCGTTCGTAGTCCAGTTCTATTCCCAGCGGTCCAAGGGCCATTCTGAATTGATCGTAGATGCCTTTGACATCATCGAAAGGAGCTGAAACGGCGTCCAACGCAATACGTCCGGCGTTGTTCCTTGCATTTTTGTCAGCACCATTTTCCAGCAGAGCCTTGACGATCTCGGTGCGGCAAAAGAAGGCAGCGGTGATAAGTGGAGTTGATCCTTCGTTGTTTTTAAAGTTCACATCAGCCCCAGCCTCAATCAACACCCTGGCCGCTTCAGTCTCGCCAAATACTGTTGCAGTGATCAGGGGACTGGATCCTCGGGACGGCTCTTTTTCATTCAGATTTGAACCGGCCTTAATGTGCTGCCGGATAGCTTCAAGATTACCCAGAGCGGCTGCCTCCGTGAGACTTACACTCGGAGGCTTTGGAGTTGTTTGTGAGCTCTCCTGCTTTCCACAACCGGTAAAGGTAAGGAGTGTGACTACGAGTATTGCTGTCGTTACTGTTTTCATTGCTATTTACTCCATTCTTTTGATTTATATTTTCGATTTAATGACTTTTCTATATAAATAAATTATCAAATTACATGCAGCATAGGTTGATACTGTCAAAATAAGATACTTTAATAGAGAAGGAATTGCAGTGTTAAGCATGGTTAATGCTAGACCACCTAGTACAATCACATGAATGATATAGACATTATAAGAATTTTTGTTCAGCTCTTTGCTGATTTTTCCTTGTTTATTCAGATAATATCTGAAAGTATT
>JAQYVG010000425.1 GCA_030145595.1 Desulfobacterales bacterium
AAAGATTAAAAATCCAGTCAATCTTGTTAATCCTGTCCAATTAGTTTTTAACAGCGTTGAGTCCAACCTCAATTGAGTGGAAGTCGTTCCCCATTACCCTGTTCTGTTTTCATCTGTCAAGAAGGTGTGAATATGTAATCCAAAAAAGGTTGCGCAAAGCTCTCCTTGTTTGTATGAAAGGGCAACAGACTTTGCATTTAAATTAAAACCTCAATTGAGCGAAAGTCGAGGATGCCCCAGCTCCAAGGCATTTAAGGAGATCACATGCAATCAAACAAGCTGCTCTATCTTTCCCAGGACGAAGTAACGAACGTGGGATTGACGATGAGCGAAATTATCGAAGCCCTGGAAGTCGCTTTCATGGAAAAAGGTAAGGGACGTACGGAAATGCCCCCTAAACCCGGAATTCACCCGGGGGGCGGTGATAACTTCATTCACGCCATGCCGGCATACATTCCGGCCCTGAAGGCGGCCGGTGTCAAGTGGGTCAGCGGTTTTCCGGAAAACTATAACCTGGGATTGCCCTATATTACCGGTCTGCTGATCCTCAATGATCCCGAAACCGGTCTGCCCGTCGCGGTGATGGACTGCGTCTGGATCACAGCCATGCGCACCGGTGCGGCAACGGCTTTGTCAGCTCGTTATCTGGCGCGTCCGGAGTCTGCGGTGGCCGGTATGCTGGGCTGTGGTGTTCAGGGACGCACCAACGTGGAGGCGCTAAACGTCCTTTTTCCCCTGAAAAAAGTAATGGCGTACGATGTGAGTTCCGAAGCGGTTGACCGATATGCTGATGAGATCGGTTCTCGTTTTGACCTGGAGGTGGTTCCGGTAGACACGCCACGCGAGGCCGTGACCGGCTGTGATATTGTTGTTACCTCCGGGCCGATCCTTAAAAAACCGCATGCCACCATTCAGGCCGGCTGGCTTGAAGAGGGTGCCTTTGCCTCGCTGGTTGATTTTGACTCCTACTGGCATGCCGATGCCATGGGGGAGACGACCAAGTTCTGCACGGACGACACCCAGCAACTCCGCCATTATCAACAAACCGGCTATTTTCAGGAGATACCGCCGCTGCATGCCGATCTGGGCGAACTGGTTGCCGGGCAAAAACCAGGCCGCGAAACAGCTAGCGAGCGGACCATGACCGCCAACCTGGGCCTGGCTCTCGATGACATGGCGGTGGCCCCCATTATCTATCGAAAGGCTGTGGAAAAAGGACTCGGCACCTGGCTGCCGCTGTAAAAAGTATCTTATTTCTTGACTAAATATGACGTATTTTATAAACAACCTTCATCAAACCAAATGAAATTCTTATATATAATTAATCTGATTGTTCACTGCCATGGCTGAACTAGTATTGCGCAAAATATCGAAAAAATTCGGCGGGCTTCTGGCTGTCGACAACCTGGATCTTGAAGTTCCCAAAGGCAGGATCCTGAGTTTGATCGGGCCCAACGGCGCCGGCAAGACGACCGTGTTCAACATGGTCACCGGTGTCTATCCTCCCAGCCAAGGGACGATTTCTTATCGAGGCAATAATATCAACAACATGATGAGCAGTCGCATCATCAGTCAGGGCATTGCCCGGACGTTTCAAAACATTCGGCTGTTTAATTCCATGACCGTCTTGGAGAACGTCCAGGTCGGCATGCACTGCCGGACCAAGAGCGGTGCCTTTCGGGCGCTGTTCAAAACACCTTTTGAAAGGCGGGAGGAAAACGAGATCACTGTCAAGGCCATGGAAATTCTGGAATTTTTTGGACTGGCGGACTATCGCCACGAATATGCCTCCAGCTTGCCGTACGGTAACCAGCGCCGTCTGGAAATTGCCAGGGCCCTGGCCACCGAACCTGAAACGTTGCTCTTGGATGAACCTGCAGCCGGCATGAATCCGCGGGAAACCGCCGAACTGATGGATTTAATTTTAAAGCTGCGCGACACCGGGCTGACCATTTTTTTGGTGGAACATGACATGCGGCTGGTCATGGGCATTTCAGAGATTGTTACGGTCCTGGATTACGGCCAGAAGATTGCCGAAGGATCACCCAGGGAGATTCAACAAAACGAGAAAGTGATTGAAGCGTATTTGGGAACCAAAAAAAAAGACAAGTCTTAGTTAGTGTCAATCCATAAATGAATTTGAACACTAAGCAGTTTCCAATTCATAAATGAGGGATTTTTTAGATGAGCAAGGCCG
>JAQYVG010000426.1 GCA_030145595.1 Desulfobacterales bacterium
CTGTGGCTTGTTCCTAATCCTCCTCTAACAACTAACAATATGATCAATCACTTAGGTGAAATACAAGCAGTCTACATTGAATTCATTCCTGCTGCGCAGTTCTCCAGATGCCCTCGTCAAAATCGTTGGGAAGCTCAACCGGACAAACCTTGGCACAATCCCCGCAGCTCGTACACTTCTCTAAATCTATAAAACGCGCTCCCTGGCGCACGCGCGCCGTAAAATTACCCTCATCACCCGCTAAATCCAAAAGCTCCGCATTCGTGATAAGCTCGATATTTAGATGCCGGCCGACCTCGACCAGTTTTGGGGAGATAATTCACATGGTGCAGTCATTGGTGGGAAACGTCTTGTCAAGCTGAGCCATCAAACCGCCGATGGCCGATGATCGCTCAAGCAAATACACATAATATCCGGACTCGGCTAAATCCAGCGCCGATTGCATGCCGGCTACGCCGGCGCCAACTACCAGTACCGATCCATGAACTTTATCGGTCATCGCTCTCTCCTCCATTCGCTTGGATCTGTGAAAGTAAAACTACTATCAATCATAAACAAAATAATCCTGCCCTTGTTCCACTATTTACCCTCTTTGTCAATGATATTTTTATAAAGAGAAGGCGCCGAAAATCTGCTTAATCTCATGTAAATCTCTTAATTAACATCCAAATCGCAAATACAACAATGTAGGACGACAAAACCGATCCTTCCCTGCGTTTGGTGCTGCGCAATTTTGCCCCGTGCGTATGCGTAACTTTGCCCCATGCGTAGCAGTGATATGGAGAGGAGGTCGAAAGATGATTTCGTTTAGGTCGGGAAGCTGTCTGAGTAAACAAGAAAGGCCAAGGAGCATACTCGATGCTCCTTGGCCTAAGATGTTGACTATGAAATCGTATACGGTCTAATTTTTAAGAAAAAGTTTTACCAGCCGCTGCCATCCTACCTGGGGTAAGTTTCCGTAAATATCATGGCCCAATTGACCGCCGTCGGTAGCCAGAGGGCCGGCTTCATCCTCTATCAGTTGGTATAGTCGATCTACTTCTGTACCGATAAAATCCTGGGTTTCATTGCCTATCATCAAATTTTTCAAATCCCGACGCAGATTGTCGGCATGTACCCTCAAAACCCAGCCTTCCGAGTAAGGATCACGACCGGCCAGGCTCCCCTCCTCCCTCAGTTTGGGATTAATAGCGGTAACCACCCCGCTTACGGGCGAGAGTACCTGGGCTTCATTAGAACCCCGATTCATCAAAATATCAGACCGGTCTTGTTTGAGCTCCTTTCCTACAAGGGGAGCCTCAATCCGGTCAAGGGGACCGAGCAGACGCAGTGCAAAATCGTCCAGGCCCACGCGGACTTCTGATCCTTCCTCCACCCGCACCCAGGCATGACCCCGATGAAGGTAATATCCATGAGGAATCTTAAACCCTTCGATATCGAGAAAATCGACAGGCTTGACAACGGCGTATACCGAGTACTGATCGTGAAAATATTGATCAAACTCGCAGTTGCCGCAGCGGTACTCCTGGTTGCAGGCCTTGAACTCGATCCGTTCTTTCATATGATGAATACAGGGCCGTTTCCAGACCGGCAGTTCTTTTAATTTTTCTTTCCAGAATACGATCCGGCCTCTTTTGCCCTTAGGGAGCAAACCTTGCTCCCTAAGCCGCCTGTTCTCATCGGAAGCCCGTCGCATGGCCCTGTCAAATCGACATGCCGTACACTCGTAATCTATTTCACAAAGGCGGCGGCGCACAACCTGTGCCTGCATCCAGATGCAGGGTGAGATTTTTTTATCTATACGGTGCTGTAAACCATTCGGTTTCATTTTCTTCCTACCTTTTCCGAATGAATCCGGTCTTTTGAATTCATTAAGTTTTAAGAAAAGTTTTCGTCAGGTTCGCCCATCCGAGATCAGGAAGATTGCCATAGATATCCGGTTGCAGGTGACCGCCGTCCGCAGCCAGGGGACCCGCAACCTCCTCGATCATGGTTTCCAGTTGATTGACCTCGGCATTCATCCAGTCCAGACTACCGGTATCCGTCATAAGGGTTTTGACGGTTTTCTTAATATCCGGAGTCCGCACCATAAACAGCCAGCCGTCACCGTAGGGTTCCCGGTTGGCCAGTTCCGGATTTTCTCTGACCTTGGAATTGACCTCCATGATTACCCCGCCGATCGGAGACAGAACGTCC
>JAQYVG010000427.1 GCA_030145595.1 Desulfobacterales bacterium
AGAAGGCTATTACCACATTGGTATCCAATAGGATCATTCGAAACTAACCTCTCGGCCAATATTGTGGTGCCGTTTCTGCTCTAACTCCTCAAAAATGGACATGATGGTTGGGTCATCAGACCAGGCCCCAGATAATTCTGAAATGATCTTCAGCTTTTCTTTGGTCTTCAGTATAGGTTCTATCTTTACGATAACCCGTGTCCCGTCCGGGAGACGTACTTTCTTGGGGAGTCGAATCCAGCCTTTTTCTATTTTACTTTTGACTGTAATCGTCATTGGATGCCTCCGTATGATCTTTTTGTGAATGTCTTTGGGGACGTTCGTGCACGGCGTGCATAACTTTATATAGGATGCTGGATGTTTCGATTGTTGATTGCTGATTGCGTTGTAATGGAATAGAACAAGAGCTGCCAAAGCATTATAAAAGTTTGGTGAACTCTTCTGTGATCGGGGATCAAAGCTTGAATGGTGAATATTTCTCATAGGCGCAAAGTGCAAAGGACATAGAGCACAGCCGGGAGAGCGGGAGGTAAAAGGCCATTGGTTAAGCGCAAGGCCTCAGGTCACAAATCGGCACTCGGACTCACTTTTTCCGGTTCCTTTTCAAGTATCAGATTTTCCGTCGAGATATTGAAAATGTCGGCCAGCGAATAGCGTTGGGTCGCATCCAAGACCTCTATGCCGATTAATTTCCCCTCTTCGTCAAGGTCTAAATTCAGTCTCTCTTCAATCTGCACTGTACGAGCCACGTACTTTTCCTGCAAACGAACGTAAAGGGCATCGACCTCTTTATCATATTCTATTTTTATCTTGTTTTTCTCCCTTAACCATAGCCGTGATGACTACTGCCGTTTCTCCTTCTCGCCCTCCATTAGACTTTGTCGGATTGCCACCATGTATAACAATGGTGGTGAATTGATATGGTTGTGCAAAGCTCGCGGGGGGATTGAAATTTAACGTTTGGCATGGTGAACATGACTTTCATTTTATTATGAAGGCGGCTTCCTGACCCGATATTTCGTGTTTAATGCAATAACAATGGCGCCGGATTCTAAATCCCGGCTATGCCGATCAAGCACATCGCGTAAAAGTGCCATCCTCTCAGACCGTGGCAAGTTTTCCAAGCGCAAAACACCACAATGTGCCTTCCCCTGTCGCCAGATCATTTCCTCAAAATCGTTGTCCGTCGTAACAATAATCCGGCACTCCCTTACAGCCCAGTTCAAAATATCACTGTCACTCATTCCTGGGTCCTTCTGGCCGACCTCGGCTACGTCATGCCCCAGATTACTCAACCAACGAGCTACGACCCCACTTGCGTTGACATCCAATAAGAATTTCATCTCACTGAACTATTAGGCTTCGATTCGATCAAAAACATCCTCTCGCGCTACCATATGATGGGCATAGAGCAATGCGGCCCGCAAATCATCTGGTTCAAGTTCGGGATAGTCTTCCATAATCTCTTGTTCGGTAGCTCCCTTAGCAAGTAATTCCAATATCATTTCAACAGATATCCGCAGACCACGAATGAGAGGCTTTCCACAAAGAACATCCTTATCAAAAGTGATACGTTTCAGTAAAAGTAAATGTTCCATATTTTTTCTCCGGGAATAGGTTCAAAGCTTGAATAGTGAATAATCAATTGTTTTTTTAGAAAAATCTGCATTCTCTTTGGGGACGTCTTGGGGGACGCTGGTTACTTGTTAACTTTGTTTAAGCAAACCCCATAAACTTTTCTTTTTGTCAATCAGGTTTTCACCTCTCGACATTGCCTTGCTCACGGATGCTCTTGTAACATTCAGGGCTTTTGCGACGTCCGACCCTTTACAACCAAGCTCATGTATGGAAAAATAGCTGATAATGGCTCTTGCTTGATTATAGGGTGGCCTACGGATAAAGTTATCTATCAAAAACGTCTGCAGGTAAATCAAATTTTTCTATCAGATCATTAAGTGCATATGGCAAAATAAGCGTCTTTTTGCCATGTGATTTGATCGGATAAGACTTGTGTGTCTCAGGATCATAGAATTTAGGATGTCTACCTTTTCCTGTCACATAAACAATGCCGTACCTCTTGAGTCTTTTTATTAGTTTTCTTAATTCTAACGGCTTAGGCATAGTTTATTTCGGCGGTTGATTGCTGGAGATTATCACTGGAAACAGACGCTAATGATTTCTTTATAG
>JAQYVG010000428.1 GCA_030145595.1 Desulfobacterales bacterium
GTACTTTAGTACGTCGAGGGCGGAAACCCGCGGAGAACGCCGCTCATCGGAAAAAGAACCATTTATGGATGGAAACTCAGATCACGCGTTCATTACCCCCGTCAATTGGGATCTGGGCGCCCGTAGTTTTGGCAAAGGCCGGACCGACCATGGCGCAAACCAGCGCGGCAACATCTTTTGACGATACTTCGGTTTTTAAACAGTTATTGGTTTTATATTCTTCGACTGTACATCCATAATGACAGGCACGGCTCTCTAAAACTTCAGGCGTCCAAAGCGCGGTGTCATAAACGGCGTTGGGATGGACGACATTGACACGGATACCGTCGCATCCCAGCTCCAAGGCTGCTATTCTGGCCAGCTGGGTCTGACCGGCCTTGGCCACCGAATAGGCGGCAGCACCCGGCCCGGGAGCAGGCACATTTTTGGAAGAGATAAAAACAACGGCAGCATCAATACCCTGCCGAAGATAGGGGATGCATGTTTTTAATAACCGCTGATTGCTGGAAAGATTGATTTCCATACTCCGGTTCCAGATCTTTTCGTCCAGATCTTCAATTTTCTGAGTCGCGGTAAAAATCCCCGCGTTCGGGATCAAAATATCAAGTCCGCCAAAACGACGAACCGTATCCTCAACGGCTGCTTTGACAGCCCCGGCGTCGGTAACATCACAGGTGATCCCCAAAAGATCCTCCTGGTTGAACATCTTGCTTATTTCAGGGTTAATGTCCAGTCCGACGACAACAGCGCCCTGCTCGTGCAGCATTGTGGCGCAGGCCAGACCGATGCCACTGCCTGCTCCGGTAACCAGGGCAATTTTACCCTGCTGTTCAGGGAAAATATCATTTGGGGGCAATTTAGCCTGCTGCAGCTCCCAGTATTCCATCTCGAACATCTGTTTTTCAGATAAGAATTTCCATCCTCCCAGGGCTTCACCATGCTGGATTGCGCAAATTGTATGTCTGACAATATCTGAAACAATCCTTGTTTCCCTGACACTGCGCCCCAGAGCTATGGTTCCGTATTGAGGCCAGACGCCCCATCGGGGGGCCGGATCAAGACAAGTCCGGCGGCCGTCCGTGTTTTTATCAAAATACGCCTGATATGCCCGTGTATAATCTGTAATATCTTGCTCGATATCTTTACCCAGAATTACCGGAAACGGCTTGGTTCGAATAAGATGATCGGAAGTTACGGGGCCGCGGACGGCGATCGATTCGACATTATCAAGATTGGCAAAACCACAGGCCTCAGGGCTATTGTCCAATCTGGCGATCACGGCATTGCCCTTGGCCCGGGAAACATAACGCCGAATACTAGAAAGCGTAAGTAAATCCTCTTGCGCTTGCGCTCTGGCCACATGCTCTCTGGCCCCTTGCTTTTGAAGATAATCTTCCGCCACGGAGACAAGCTGTATCATCCTTTCGTAGCTGGTGCGAGCATCATCCGCAAAGGTAAAAACACCATGGTGCAAAAGGATCATACCTTCGATCTTTTCCCACTTGGTATCGTGAGCCATCTTGATAATTTTTTGGGCCAGTTTAAAGCCCGGCTTGATATAGGGCACAATCAGAACCCGATCCTGATAGATTTTTTGAAGCAGCGCTTGACCCCTGCGGCTGTTTGTTATGGTAACAACGGCGTCGGCATGGGTGTGATCGACATATTTATAAGGAATATTAGCGTGCAGCAGGGCTTCAATCGAAGGATCGGGGGCTTCGGGATCGGTCATCGCCGACCTTTGAAGCCGGGCCATCTCCATATCGGGTAAACGCTCCAGGGTTGAAAGGCGCGTCAGCGCTTTTAGTCTGACAGGGGCAAACCCGTCGGCTTGAATCGTTGCCAGATCATGGCCGCTGCCTTTGACGAAAAGAATCTCTTCAATATCACCAAAAATATTCTTTACTGCATCCTTGACGGAAGTATTGCCGCCGCCGTGCAAAACCAGTCCGGGCTCCCGGCCCAGCAGCCGCGAAGTATAAACGCGCAGCTGCAAAGGATCATTTTCAAAGGCTTGGGCCTCTATGTCGCTCCATAAACTTTGCATTTTTAAACAATTAAGAGACTAAAAATCATCACGAAAACACGAAACTGCGAAAACACGAATGTCAGTTATCGGTTATCAGTTATCGGTTATCAGTTATCAGTTTT
>JAQYVG010000429.1 GCA_030145595.1 Desulfobacterales bacterium
ATCAAGATGAGTATAGCCTTTTTAATTTGAACTCAAGACTTACTGCAATATAGCAAGCTTTGCGGTGAAAATAGAAAACGAAATCAAATTTTAGGCGCTAAAACGTTTCTATCATTTCTGCAACGGTCATCTTTACCTTTTGATTCACGCCCACGGCCTGCTTGAACTCCTTTTCCAGCAGGGCCATTTCCATGAAAAAAGGCGTGCGGTCGAACTTGAAATAGCTTTTATCCAAATGCTGCTCCGAAAAAGCCCCGCAGCCCGGGTGACGAATGGTACCCATTCCGGGTTGTTGAAGTTCATGGGCAATGCCGAACAACCTGCATATCATGGGGCGAAAAGCATAAAGCAGACACAAATCATCAAAATTGAGCGGACACAGCAGCCGCACGGTTTCCCCTTTTTCATCGGCCAGAGCTGTTTTGCGGCAAACCTTGGCAGCTCTTTGTTTTATCTGGTTTTGTTTTGCTTGATCAAGCGTTGTAAAGCCTTTTAAAATGTAAGCATACTCCAGGCAGGTGTGATGATAAAACCGGGTCAAGCAGCAGTTATCCTCGCAGCCGGTACACTTAAATCCGTAATAGTCCGCCGCTTCGTGATATTTGCGATCCATGGCGGCATAGATCGTTTTCAATTGGTTTAAAAACGGTAGGCAGGCAGTATTCAGGGTTTGGATTTTCTGGAGCGATATAGACATTCTAAAACCGTTTACACCTGGGGGGTCGGAAAAAAGATTTTTGAGTACAAGTCGAGTGCGTACCAGTCCGTCAGACTGGCAATGAAATCACAGACGATGCGCTCTTTGGACTGGCCGTTGTGATTACACGCGGACATTTCCAGCACTGCAAGTTCTTTTTGCAGCATGGATTCGTTGTTGCAAAAGTAGACGTACAACTCGGTCAGAACTCTTTTGGCTTTGACAAATTCTTGATGGACCTGGGGTGAGCGGTAAACGTTGTCATAAAGAAATTGCCGCAATTCGGCCATGGCGGCATATACTTCATCACTCACGCTTAAACGCAGTTGACCCTCCTGCACACTAGCGGAAGATATCAGATCCTTGATCATGACAGTGGCACGCTCGGAATGGGTATGGCCCAGAACTTTTATGCAGGTGTCCGGGATTTGGCCTGTTTTGATAACGCCGCTTTTGACGGCGTCATCCAGATCATGATTCAGGTAGGCCATAATATCGGCAATGCGGACGATGTTGCCTTCAACCGTACAGGCCATTTCATCGGGATCGTCGGGGATAATTTTGCCATATCCCTTGGAGTGTTTCAGAATCCCGTCGCGAACCTCATACGTCAGGTTCAATCCTTTGCCGTTCATTTCAAGTACGTCGACAATGCGCAGACTCTGTTGGTTATGTGAAAAATCCGGGGAATATATTTCCTTGAGGGCCAGCTCTCCACCGTGCCCGAAAGGAGGGTGCCCCAGGTCGTGGGCCAGGGCGATGGCTTCGGCCAGATCTTCATTGAGGCGCATGGCCCGCGCAATGGTTCTGGCGATTTCAGCAACCTCGATAGTATGGGTCAGACGGGTTCTGTAGTGATCGCCCAGAGGGGACAAAAAAACCTGGGTTTTGCGCTTAAGTCTCCGGAAAGCATTGGAATATACAATTCGGTCCCGGTCCAGCTGGAATACCGTTCGGACAGAACAGGCTTCTTCGGCTCTCAGTCGGCCGCGTGTTGCGGAACTTAAGCACCCGAAAGCAGACATAAAGCCTTTTTCCCGTTTCTCAAATTCTTCACGTATAGACATATATTTCCAACCGATTAGAAGACACTAACTGATATAATATTACGACTAAGGTATCTTGCCACAAAGGCACAAAGACACTAAGATTAAAGAATTATTTTATTTTGCTCCGGCAACTGGCCCTATTCAGCCAACGTTGCCAAGCTACTATGACAAAGTCGGCTTATCTCTTGGTGTCTTTGTGCCTTAGTGGCTGAATAATTATGATATAATAACAAATAAAATCGATGCTAAAAAATGCGCTGATCACTTTGCAGTTTTTGCAAAGCGGATTTATTCACATGCAAAATTAATTGTAAAGAAATATTTTAGCCTTTACATCGTGAAGATCATTC
>JAQYVG010000042.1 GCA_030145595.1 Desulfobacterales bacterium
GGTTCTTTGGGCCTCTTTTTGTGTTTCACCTGTAGTTAAAATATAATTTCGCTTCTTATTGCTTAGCAACGGACGACGGACAAAGGACACCCAATTGAGCATTTTCGATCATTTGGGGTTAAAGTCTTGATTTATAAATCTTCAGCCAAAGCGTTATCATAACGCCGGATAAATCGAGTTAGATTTACAACTGACAACGGACAACAAACAACTGACACATTGAGTTTTAACTCAATTTAGGTCTTATGTTGGTTCACACTGTTCTTGTGAAGAGCTGCAGTCTTCGGATAGAAAGTTATAAGTATCGGTGATAATCTTTGCGGATATGTTCGCCATGGCTTCACTCATTGCCGCGGCCAGAGCCCGCGGATTCTTTTGACTGCATGCTTTGCGTGCGCTGTAACTTTTTTGAAACAAGACCCGATTGCCGATATCGGGCTCGTTGTTGACCATCAAGGTTATACTGACCGCAAGCACAGCTTCCCAATAATCCTTACCATCGTGCTCGTAAAACTCATCGACCGTACCCCGCAGAATGTGGGAGGATAATAAGCCGGTATTGTGGGCAGCGACCGCTTTAAAAGCCAATGACTCCTGGAAATCTCTTGCCAAAAAATAACTGACCAGCTCTCCGGGGTTAGCCCGCCACATGTGATAGGTATAGGCATCTCTCGTAAAAGGTCGCTGCCGGTAAATGATTTTACTGGTGTTGTACACAGGTGCCACCTGGAACCGTTCTACCTGCATGACCAACGGAAGAGTGTGTAAATTTGAAATGCTGGGAACATCATATTCCAGGGTGTAATAGTCAATTTTATTGTACGGATGTTTTGTACTTAGACATCCTCCAAGCAGTAGAGCGATACAACCCAAAATAAATAATTTTTTTCCGGTGTCATTCATAACACTCCTGAAAAAGAGGTAATAGTCCAGCCACCAAAACTCCAAGGCAGTAAAGGGTGAACAGTCATCAGTGAGAAGTGATCAGTAAGGGAAAACTGATTACTGATAACCGACAACTGATCACTTATATTTGTGCCTTTGTGTCTTAGTGGCTGAACTGTTACAAAAAGAGTTCCACACAAATTTAAAATCGGATTGGCGTTTTTCAAAGCCGTCAGTCTGACACATCCGGTTCAAGCGATCTCGCCGGGGGAGGTTCACCAAAAATAAGTTGAGAAGGGTGATCGCTGACGCGCTTGAGCAAATTGTCCAACTCTCCGGTAGCATTTTCAAGATTTTGCATAGAGGTATTCAGTTGCTGCTGAAAACTGTAAAGGCCGTTCTCGGTATCTTTGACCAAGGCAGCACCATTTGCCAGCAATCTGTCCGCGTTTTTCATGGAACGTCTTAATCCGGAAATCGCTTCGGCAATTTCTTTTTTGTTTCCGTCTATCACACTGTAAACACTGGAAACGGTACGGCTGGTATTATCAACAAGAGAGCTAAATGACGCACTCGTCTTCTCAACAGAATCCATGGTTTTGTTTATGCTGTCGAAGGTTGAACGCATATCTGATGACAGCCTTTTAGCCTGCAGGTCTTTAACTGCCTGGTTTGTATTATCAAGAGTCGCTTCCAGTTTAGAGGATATACCGCCAAAGTTGAGGCCTTTGAACTGACTGACAACATCATCAATTCCCTGCAATAACTTTTTGATTCCAGATGGTTTTGTTGCCACAATCGGATATTTAGCAGAAAAATTGATCACGGGAGCAAGGTCAGGTTCGTTTGCTTTTTTGCGTTCAATCTCAACAAACATTATGCCGGTGATACCGATTGACTTAAGTTGAGCCACTACATCTCCGCGATGTTCTTCCGGTTTCAGACCTTCTTCGATTTTCATTACTACCTCAATCAAAGTGGCATCCGGTGCTACTTTAATGCTCTCGACCCGACCGATGGGCACACCCCGATATTTAACAGGGGAATCCTTGTCAAGTCCCTGGACGGATTCGTCAAAGTAGGCTACATAACGAAGCCCCTTGTCAAAATAGCTGGACATTCCCAGCCATATGATGGCGGCAGTGGCAATGGTAAACCCCATAATTACAAATATACCAACCATTAGTTTTGTTTTAATATTAGCTACCATCCAATTCCCGCTTTTTATTCCGATTTGGCACTTCGGTTGAAAAATTGCCGCACGACCCGGTTTTGACTGTGCTCTTTAAGATATTTAGGATCTCCTTGGGCAATGATTCCCTTTGTCTGTTTATCCAGCATGATCACCCGCTGCGCAACACTAAAAATACTGTCAAGCTCATGCGTAACGATGACAATGGTCGTGCCGATGCTTTTATTCAGTTTAACAATCAGTTCGTCAATTTCGGCCGACATAACAGGGTCCAGTCCTGCAGTGGGTTCGTCAAGAAATAAAATCTTAGGGTTAAGGGCCAGTGCCCTGGCAAGTCCGGCTCTCTTTTTCATGCCTCCGCTCAGCTCGGAAGGCAGATAATGTTCATACCCTGCAAGATCGACCATGCAGAGTTTCATGCGAACAAGGTTATTGATTGAATCTTTAGAAAGCGTAGAGTATTCTGTAATCGGCAGGGCTACATTCTCGGAAATAGTCATTGACCCGAAAAGGGCCGAACCCTGAAACAGAACCCCGATCTTTCTTAAGGTGCTGCGAAAGTCCTGATCATTACATGAAGTAATATCGACATCGTCAATATATACTTGGCCCGCGAATGGTTCGGACAGTCCTACCATATGTTTTAACAACGTACTTTTACCGCATCCACTTCCGCCAAGGATAACAAGGATTTCTCCTTTATAAACATCCAGGCTGATATCCTCGAGGATAACCTCTTCATCGTAGCGGGCGCTAAGGTTTGTTACGCGGATGGTCTTTTGTTTTTCCATCATCTGCTGCTGATTACCAGAAACTGCGAACTACGGCAAAAATAGAATCAAAAAGAATAATCAAAAAAATGCTGCTGACCACCGCCGAGGTGGCGGAATTACCCACAGCATCAGCGCCGCCTCTGGTCTGGAATCCCCGTAAACATCCAATCCAGACGATCAGAAGCGCAAAGACCACGCTTTTCAACATTCCCCAACAGACTTCAAAAAGTGTAAGAGCTTTCAGAGTCTGGCTGATATAAGCATTCGCCGTCAGATCCAGCAAGAAGACACCGACCACGAGACCTCCGGCAACAGCAAAAAGGTCTGCGAAAAGCGTCAGCATCGGTACTACAATTACCGAAGCTATTATCTTGGGAACCACGATAAATAGAGTAGGATTAAATCCCATGGCGACCAAGGCGTCGATTTCTTCTGAAATTTTCATGGTTCCGATTTCAGCGGCAAAAGCGGAACCGGACCTTCCGGCGACAACAATGGCTGTCATAATGGGCCCGAGTTCTGATACCATGGCAACTGCAACCAGCGAAGCAACATAAATATTGGCACCGAATTGCTGGAGTTGAAGCGATGACATAAAGGCTATGACAAGACCGAGAAGAAAACTTGTCATCCCCACAATCGGCAGGGCATTAACACCGGTTTTCTCCATGCATGCAATGGTGTCGTTTACACGCAACGATTTTGGATGACGAAAGACATGCAGAAAGGAAAGGAAAACAGAACCGACAAAAGAAACCAAAAATCTTAAATTGGATACTTGAGTCAGTGTTTCAGCACCGAGACTAACGATAATGTTTTCTGAGCGCTTTCTTTCAGCGAGGAGACATTTTTCAAATGCATCGAAGTCAACCAGGGAAAGGAGATCTTTAGTCCGTCCTTGGGTGCCAATGATTTTGAAACCGCTGTCACGGGTTGTCATTGCATTTTTTAGTTCAATCAGAACAAGTGCTCCAAAATCATCAAAATACGTCACGTTTTCGAGGTTTACGGCAAGTAAGGCAGGGGACTTTTGTGCGATCATTGAATGCAGTTCATCGAGAATGGAAGTTGAACTCTCAATATCCATTCTCCCATTAAAATGAACAACAAGCTCACCTTTATCTTTTTCTGATATTTCGTAAAAGCCTGACAAAGGATGCTCCGTGGTTGACGTAACTTTTCAATAAGTTCTGGTCAGTGGCCCGGCAACCGGTAATAAAATTTAAAAACGTCTGAAACTCACGCAAAAGTGAGTCTAAAGAAAAAACAGGGCCATAGCATTGAAATAAGAATGATCTATGGTTATTACGTCTCTATTGTTTATGAAGATATCAGATAGTTGCTGTTTTTTCTTAACACTCACTAATGCGTTCAAACAGTCAGCCATTTTCAAATTTCACTACCGGTAGCCTCCCTTTAGTGAGAAGATACGGGTTGACATGCCAACAGATTGATATGCTTAATAGTTTCGAGTACAAGAAACTACTTCCGACAAAGCCGTATGTATTTCGTCCAGCAGATTACATTCATCTATGCATTCAGGAAAATTCTTCCTGCCGTTGCATTCCTTACAGGGGCTCTTGACAAGATATCCGATCTCAAAGTCAAACTTGTAGTTATAAAATTTTTTATTCGCTAAATGCTTCACAGGGTCCGATTCATCAAATTTGACAAATTCGTAGAAATCGAATTCATCAGGGTTTGGTGTTGTAACTTCTCAATAAGTTCCGGCAAATCAAACAATAAAATCCGCCCGCTGATAATAAAATATAAAATTTTGTAATCATATCATCTAAACAAGAAAAGGCAAAGCCTCAATATAAAATCGCTAAAGCGATTTTATATCAAGCGGCTTTGCCGCGCTGAAACCTTTTTCTCCAAAGGTTATTGAGAAGTTACAGTTATAGGTTTTAAGTATTTGTAAATAATTGTGAAACAATAACCTAAAACCTAACACTTAATAAGCCTTAGGCTTATTAAAGCCTAAAACGTGATGAATTCGATTTTTAACGAATTCATTGTTCTTTCATTAAAAAGCATTGATATTCATACATTTTGGCAAATGCTTTTACCGCCCGTTCCGGTGTTTGGAAAAATAATCCTTTATAGCGGCGGCCGGCGACCCGGTATACGGTTTTATCATTCTCATCAGCCATCAGGCTGACGCCATATACCGGCTTATTATACTTTTCCATTAGATTGACGATATGCTTGATATATTTTACTTCAAATGCGGCAAGACTCTTGTTGATCGAATCAATAAGCTCGGGAGAGTAGGTGGAATCTGCGTTGAGAACCGAATCCATAAGGCGTCTCACTAAAATTTTACGTCCCAATATACCCAGGTTGATAACAGCATCACAGCCGCCCCATTTTAGCAGTTCTTCCAGAATTTTCATCGGCAAGACATTGTCACTTTCACCGACAATATCAACCGGATTTGACCGGCTCCAGTAAGGGGGCAACATTTTATCTAAATGTTCCAGGATTTCTGTTGAAAGCTCCGGTACCTCCAGCCCGTATTCAGAGCACAAATCAGCGGTGATCACCCCCCAGCCACCGCCAAGGGTCATAATTGCCGCCCGATTTCCCCGGGGCAGCGGCACAGATGAAAATGCGGCCGCCAAGTCCAATAGGTCCATGGTGCGTTCGACTTTTACTATTCCGGCCTGGCGGCAGGCCGCATCAAAAACCTTAGTGTCGGAAGCCATTGCGCCTGTGTGACTGGCGGCTGCTCGATTTCCAGCGCGGCTTTGGCCGCCTTTTAAAAGCACGATGGGCTTTTTTTTGCCCACACGCCGGGCACTTTCAAAAAACCGGCGACCGTTTTTGGCGCTCTCGATATACAGCATCACGGTTTGGGTCAACGAATCGGTTGCAAAAGCATCCAGGTAATCTTCAATAGTGATCATGGCTTCGTTACCGGAACCGCAAAACCCTCGGATGCCGATACCCTGTTGCTCGGCAAAAGCCAGCAGTTGTGTTCCCATATTTCCGGATTGGGCCACGACCGCCGTTGAACCCGCTCTGGGCCGCACATTAACGCCGGAGCAGTACAAATTGATATGCGGATTGCAGATCCCCATGGTATTGGGACCCAGCACCAGTATTCCCGCTGCGCGGGCCTGTTTTATAAGTTTTTTTTCCAACTCCTTACCTGTTTCGCCGGTTTCGCCAAAGCCTGAGGTTATCAGGAGCATGTTGCTGATTTTTTTCTCCTTGAATTGAGGGATCAGGTTCAGGACCCCTTGGGCGGGTATGGTCACCACCGCCAGATCTACCCGTCCGGGAATTTCTGCAACAGACCGGTAGACTTTGCGCCCGGCAATCGTGCCGCCCTTGGGGTTGACCAGGAAAATTTCACCTTTAAATCCTCCGCTGATAGTGTTGATTGGAAGGGTATGCCCCCATTTGCCGATCTGGGCCGAAGCACCGACAAATGCAATCGGTTTGGGATGAAAGAAATAACCCAGCAAAGCAGGATCGACCGGTGGGATAACATCTTTTGCAGTGGCGCCGTTGTCAAATACCGCCAGGGCATCAACTGCGCAAACGCTGCCGTCTGGTGTTATCAGGAGTGGATTGATATCAATTTCAGCGATATCCGGATGTTCAACAGCTATGCGTGATAATCCCAATAAAGTTTTGACAAGCAGCTTGCGATCAGCGGCGCTTTGGCCTCTGAAATTTGCCAACAACGCTTTGGCCCTGATTTCATCAAGCATTTCAACAGCATCTGTTTCGTTGATCGGCGCAAGCCGAAAGGTGACGTCAGCCAGCGCTTCAGTAAACGTACCTCCTATTCCGAACATAATCACGGGGCCGAATTGTTGATCTTTAAATATGCCGGCTGCAAATTCTCTATTTCCTTTAATATAGGGTTGGACCAGAAACCCTTCAAGTTGATCTCCGGCGGCCTTGGCAATTAAAGCGACGGCCTCTGCTGCCGCCTGGAAATCTGTTATATTAAGATGCACCATACCCTGCTCGGTTTTATGCAAAAATGTGGAACCCAATCCTTTCAGTACCACCGGAAAACCGATTTCCCGGCTGGCTGATAAAGCATCATCTTTATTGAAAACGACGGTCTCAGATACTACCGGTATGCCGAATGCTTTAAGAAGTTGCTTGGATTCGCTTTCGTTGAGTGCGGTTTTGCCCGCCTGTTTAGCCTCTTTTAACAATGTATTAATATCCACTTCATGCTCCTATTCCGCTTTTCAAAATAAAATCGTGTTACGATTTTATATTTGCTCAAATTCAGCACGTTGACAATGGAAATCTTTTAATCGGCAAATTTATGTTTTTGCGCCATCAATTTTTGTGTTATATACCGATATGCGTACCTGGGTTCAACGTTCAAGTCTGGCATTGAGTTGTAGCGTTAAGCGATGTGAAAATGTTATAACCCTTGAACCTAGAACCCTGAACATAGAACCGGTTAGTAGTGGTATTGAGGAAAGGATTATGCGTATCGGTATGGGATATGATATTCATCGCCTGGTTGCGGGCCGCAAACTTGTTTTGGGAGGAATAGTCATTCCTTTTGAAAAAGGGCTCTGGGGGCATTCAGATGCAGATGTGCTCGTACATGCGGTAATTGACGCTCTTTTGGGCGCGGCCGGCTTAGGTGATATCGGCCAGCATTTTCCGGATACAGCCCCGGAATTTAAAGACATTTCAAGTTTGAAATTACTGTCCAAAACGTATGAAATGATCAGCAGCAAGGGTTTTACAGTACAAAATATAGATATTACAATTTTTGCAGAAGCTCCTAAGCTTTTACGCTACAAAGCGGCAATGCAAAAAAATATTGCCCAAACGATTGAAATTGAGCAAGATCGTGTTAATGTTAAAGCGAAGACCTTTGAAGGTCTCGGCATGGTCGGTAAAGGGGAGGGCATGGCGGCGCAGTGTGTTGCATTGCTCAAAATTTCGTAAAAAGTCAAAAAAGGACGTTTTACGAACGGTTTAAGTTTTAGGTGTTAAGTTTTAAGTGTCTGTTAAATAAATCAATTTTAATTACCTAAAACCCAAATCTTAAAACCTCAAACTTGATGAATTCGACTTTTTATGAATTCATCAAAATATATAGTACAGGACAAGAAACATGGCGCTTCGCGTTTACAATACATTAGGCAGAGAAAAACAACTTTTTGAACCCATAGAGCCCGGCAATGTGCGGATGTATGTCTGTGGTCCCACGGTGTATGACTCATGCCATATCGGACATGCACGCTCTGTAGTGGTGTTTGATATTATCGCCCGCTATCTAAGAGCAAAAGGTTTTGAAGTAACCTATGTCAGAAACTTTACGGATGTTGATGATAAAATTATCGACAGAGCCAACCAGCTTGGTATCGATTACCAGGCTGTTGCCGAAAAATATATCAAAGAATTCTATGAAGACATGGACGCGCTCAACAATGCGAGGGCCGATATTGAACCCAAACCGACGGAACACATCAATCAGATTATTAAATTTATCGAACGGCTGATTGAAGCGAACCTTGCATACCGGATTAACGGAGATGTGTACTACTCTGTCGAGTCATTCGAAGGCTATGGCAAGCTTTCCGGACGAAAGCTCGAAGATATGGAGGCCGGCGCCAGAGTTGATATCGACAAAAGGAAACATAATCCCTTTGACTTTGTTCTGTGGAAATCTTCAAAACCCGGGGAACCGGCCTGGGACAGCCCGTGGGGCCAGGGAAGACCCGGATGGCACATCGAGTGTTCAGTCATGAGCAGCGAATACTTAGGAGAATCCTTTGATATTCACGGCGGCGGCAAAGACCTGTGCTTTCCGCATCATGAAAACGAAATCGCTCAGTCAGAAGGTATTTTCGGAAAACAATTTGTTAAGTACTGGATCCACAACGGTTTTGTTAATATCAATCAAGAAAAAATGTCAAAATCGCTGGGCAATTTCCTGATGATAAAGGATGTGATCAAAGAATATCATCCTGAAGTTGTGCGCCTTTTTCTGCTTTCCAATCACTACCGCAGTCCCATAGATTTCACCGACCTGGCTATGGATGAAGCCCGTGCGGGTCTTGATAAAATCTATAATCTGCTTGAGCGCCTTGAGCAAAGGATTGGTTTGAAACCTACTACCGAGATTGAACCCGGAAATTGCTGGAAGCATTTTTGTGAAGCCATGGATGACGATTTTAATACCGCCCGTGGAATCGGCATCCTTTTTGATACGGTTCGCAACGCCAATCGCGAGCTGGATGAATACAAAGAAAGCTTACCTTTAGAATCGGAAAAAGAATTACAAGCCGATCATGCCGATATTCTGAGAATCGGCCGTATCTTAGGAATTTTGACTGAATCGCCTGAAACTTATTTCGATAAAAAGCGCACAGATGCTCTTAAACAGCAATCGCTCGATCCGGCCGTCATCGATAAAATGGTGCAAGAACGGACTGAAGCCCGAAAATCAAAGGAATGGGAAAAAGCTGACAATATCAGAAATAAGCTCCTAGAAATGAATATAATTATAGAAGACCGAACGGACGGAACCATCTGGAAAGTTGGTTGAAATCATTTTCCCTATACGTTTTTTTTCGCATTATCAATGATCTCGTAAAAAGTAATTAATTCAAATATGATATCTTATTCAACTTCATGCCTACCTTTAAGTTAGTTTCAGCGTTTACACCCGGGGGTGATCAACCAAATGCCATCAACGTCTTATGCCAGGGTGTTTTGTCCGGGGAAAAATATCAGGTGCTTCTGGGGGTTACGGGTTCCGGCAAAACTTTTACGATGGCAAATATTATCGCCAAGGTTGAAAAGCCGACACTGGTGATCGCCCCCAACAAAACCCTGGCAGCACAATTATATCATGAATTCAGGACATTCTTCCCTGAAAACGCCGTTGAATATTTTGTAAGTTACTATGATTACTATCAGCCCGAAGCTTATATTCCTGCCAGTGATACCTATATCCAAAAAGATTCCTCCATTAACGATATGATCGACAAACTGCGCCATTCGGCCACACGGTCGGTTCTTTCTCGCCGGGATGTCATTGTCGTTGCCAGTGTTTCGTGTATTTTCGGGCTTGGTGCTCCCGAAGAGTATCTGGCTATGCGTATCGATATCGAAAAAGAGATGGAGCTTGTTCGCGACAAACTTTTGTATGATCTTATTGCCATGCATTATGAGCGCAATGATGTCGATTTTCACCGAGGAATCTTCAGGGTACGGGGTGATCGGGTCGAAATTTTTCCGTCTTACGAAGAAGACAAGGCACTTAGAATCGATTTTTTTGGCGATGAAGTTGAAGGCATATCAGAGATTGATCCTTTAAAAGGGACTGTTATCAGGAGTTTGAACCGTGCTACGGTTTATCCTGCCAGCCATTATGTAACTCAAAAAAGCATACTGAAAAAGGCCATAGAATCGATCATAGCTGAACTGAAGGAAAGGATCGATTATTTCAGAGCGGAAAACAAGCTGATTGAAGCCCAGCGGATTGAAGAACGCACGGATTTTGATATCGAGATGATGCGTGAGTTAGGGTACTGTAACGGAATTGAAAATTATTCCCGCCACCTGACCGCCAGGGAAGCCGGAGAACCGCCGCCAATACTTCTAGACTATTTTCCTGATGATTTTCTGTTATTTATCGATGAAAGTCATATCGCCGTATCCCAGATTCGTGCCATGTATAAAGGCGACAGATCACGCAAAGAGAACCTGGTTGAGTACGGGTTCAGGCTGCCTTCCGCGCGGGATAACCGTCCCTTGAGCTTCGAAGAGTTTGAATCAAGGCTTATGCAGACGATTTATGTATCGGCAACACCGGCCGACTATGAACTTGAAAAGGCACGAAGCTCACACGTGGAACAGATCGTCAGACCGACAGGTCTTGTTGATCCGCAAATAGAGGTTCGCAAAGCTGAAAACCAGGTTGACGATCTTTTTGATGAAATCCTGATACGCCGGCAAAGGGATGAAAGAGTTCTGGTAACTACGCTGACAAAGCGAATGGCGGAAGATCTTTGCGAATACTACACTGATCTGGAAATGCGGGTACGGTATCTCCATGCCGATATCCATACTTTGGAAAGAATGGATATCATCCACGATCTGAGGGCGGGCAAATTTGATGTGCTGATTGGGATTAATCTTTTGCGTGAAGGCCTCGATATTCCGGAGGTCTCGCTGGTGGCTATATTAGATGCCGACAAAGAAGGGTTTTTACGCTCAGCAAGATCGCTGATTCAAACCTGCGGGCGAGCGTCTCGCAATGTTCACGGCAAGGTGATCATGTATGCCGATGTGGAAACATCCTCAATGAAACAGGCCATCGATGAGACCAACCGTCGTCGCAAAATCCAGGAATCACACAACAAACTCCATGGCACCATTCCGAAAACCATTAAAAAAGATATCACACCTGTTTTCGCGTCGATGAATGAACTTGAAAATACTCCCATAGACAAAGTGTCGGAAGCGGTTTCCCGCTATGATTCTATGGATGAATTAGACGATATTATCACGGCAATGGAAAAAGAGATGGAGCAAGCCGCTAACGAACTTGCTTTTGAAAGAGCTTCAGAACTACGTGACCAGATTAAAGCTTTGAAAAAACTGATGGTCTTCGAATTATGACACTAAAATCAGATAATAGGCATCCCACATCCGACATCCAAGAAAAATTATCAAGGACTTCCGCCGGACCAGGAGTGTATGTGATGAAAGATGGCCGGGGAAACATTATCTATGTGGGTAAAGCCCGCAATCTCAAGAAACGGCTGAATTCATATTTTACCAGATTCTATTCCAGTCCGCAGCAATTGGACATAAAAACAGGAGTGCTGGTCAGGAAAATTACGGATTTCGACACCATATTAACACACACCGAAAAAGAAGCCCTGATTCTTGAATCAAACCTGATCAAACGCCACAAACCCCGCTATAATGTGATCTTGAGAGATGACAAACGATATCCATCCCTGCGTCTGGATATTAACAGTCTCTACCCCATCCTAAGCGTTGTACGCAAATTGGAAAAAGACGGCGCCCTCTATTTTGGGCCTTTTGCTTCTTCATCGGCGGTCCATCAGACGCTGAAAGTTATCCATAAGACCTTCAAACTTCGCAAGTGCAAAACCAAAGCTTTTCAAAATCGCAGCCGGCCGTGTCTCAACCATCAAATAGGTGCCTGTCTTGCACCTTGCTGCCTCAGTGTTGATCAGAACAGGTATCAAGAGATAGTCAAAGAAGTGGTCCTGTTTTTAAAAGGGAGGACTCCCGATCTTATCAAGAAAATAAAAAAAGAGATGATGGCGACTGCCGCAACCCAGGATTTTGAAAAAGCGGCGGTTTTACGGGACAAAATGTTTGCTCTTGAAAAAACCCTTGAAAAGCAAGTCGCTGTTACAACTGATTTTATCGACAGAGATGTCCTGGCCGTTGCACGTTCTACAGAATCTTCTCTGATCACCCTCCTTTTTATTCGCGGTGGATTCCTTTTGGGTACGAGGGGTTTCAGCTTTTCAGAAATCATCTCTACGGAAGCGGAAATGATCGGAACTTTTATCCGGCAG
The DNA here is from genome assembly GCA_030145595.1 of Desulfobacterales bacterium. Classification (GTDB taxonomy): domain Bacteria; phylum Desulfobacterota; class Desulfobacteria; order Desulfobacterales; family UBA11574; genus Desulfatibia_A. The sequence goes on from JAQYVG010000042.1 coordinate 12,417, forward strand.
TATTACGAAACAACCCCTTTTATTCCCAAAGAAATTCTGATACCGACAATTCTGGAAGATGCACCCCTGATCGGAGAAGTGTTGAGCAATATTAAAGGCCAAAAAGTGAGGATTCTCCGGCCGCAGAGAGGTGAAAAATTCCATCTTGTTAAACTGGCGATTCAAAACGCTGAAGACGGCCTCAAAGAGCTTGTGGCTTCCGAGGCCGTTGACAAAGATCTGCTTGCCAGACTCCAAAAACGCTTCAAGATGAAGAAGCTGCCTGCGCGTATTGAGTGTGTAGACAATTCCAACATTGCAGGAAAAGAGGCCGTAGCCGCCGTAGTGGTCTTTGAAAAGGCTAAACCGGTAAAGTCGGCCTACCGGAGATACAGGATAAAAACAGCTGCAGCCCGCGATGATTATGCCTGTCTGGAAGAAGTGATAAAAAGGAGGTTTGGAAAAGGCGAAAAATCAAAGCCTTACCCAGATATTTTGATGGTAGACGGCGGCAAAGGCCAGCTTAACATCGCGATTGCAGTGTTAAAAGAACTCGGGCTTGATGGAAATTTTCAAATTTTGAGTATCGCCAAAAAAGATGAAGAAAAAAGCGAAACTCAAGATAAAATTTACAAACCAGGTCAGGTTAATCCCGTTAATCTGGGCAGGGAAGGGGACTTACTGCTTTTCCTGCAAAGAATCCGTGATGAAGCCCACCGGTTTGCAATAACATTTCATCGCCGGCGTCGTTCCATGGCATTCATACGCTCTGCACTTGATACGATTCCCGGAATAGGCCAAAAAAGAAAAAAGTCGCTTTTAAAACATTTCGGAAGCATCAAAAAAATCCGGGCAGCAACACTCGAAGAACTGAGCGCTGTGCCCGGAATGAATCGTAAAGCTGCTGAAAATGTCCTAACCCGAATTTCTGATGAAGAATCTATATGAACCTTTTTCATTGTCACCCCGCCTGACGGATGGCGGGCAAGTAAGACACTAAGTACATGTATTCGTAAATACGATGACGTATTAAAAGTTGGTTTCAGGTGTCAGGTGTCGGGAATGGAAATCGCTATAGCCGAAACCTGACACCTGACACCTGAAGCCTGAATATGTATCGTTTTAATATGCAATACGTCACCGAATTTACGAATTAGAGCACTTAGATTCTGACAATCACCTTTTTTTTCGATTACTTTAACGCATATGGATTACTCCAGACTTAAAATTTCGCTTATACTCCTGTTTACGGTTATCTTTGCGGGCACCATCGGATATTCTGTTTTTGAAGATATGCCGGTTTTTGATGCTTTCTATATGACTGTCATTACCATCAGTACGGTGGGTTTTTCTGAAATCAAACCGCTTTCCCAGGTCGGCCGCCTCATTACCGTCATCATCATCGTTTCAGGAATCAGCGTATTAACCTATACGCTTGGCCAAGTGGCCAGAATCTTTGTCGAGGGGGAATTGCAAAGTATATTAGGGAGGAGAAAGTTGGAAAAGCAAATATCAGAATTAAATGACCACTATATCATCTGCGGGTCTGGACGCATCGGAACGATTATCAGCCGTGAGCTGTCTAATGAAAATATTCCCTTTGTGGTGATTGAACAGGATTCAGAGAAGGTCAAACAACTTGAAGAGGATCATTTTCTGTACCTGAATATGGATGCAACCGCTGAAGAAGCCTTACTTCAGGCGGGAATCAAACAGGCCAAAGGAATTGTAACGGCTGTCAAGTCAGATTCAGATAATGTTTTCATCACCCTGACCGCCAAGGGATTGAAACCCGATATCTTTGTTCTGGCCCGGGCATCGGATGTGAAGAATGAGAGCAAAATTCTTAGGGCCGGTGCTACCAGAGTTGTTTGTCCCTATCTTTTCGGGGGAAGAAGAATGGCTCAAATCTTAAAGAAACCAACGGTGGTAGACTTTATCGATTTTGCCATGATGGATAGCCAGTTGGGTCTCAGCATGGAAGAAGCTGTTGTCGGCCCAACATCCGACCTCATCGGGAAAACCCTTATCGACAGCCAAATTCGCCAGAGATTCGGTGTGGTTATCGTCGCCATCAAGAAGCCAACCAGAGAGATGGTTTTCAACCCGACACCGACGGAGAAACTTGAATCCCAAGATACAATCGTTGTTATCGGTAAAGAGGAGGATTTGAAACGCATGAATGAGGTTTTAGGGTAGTCTGACGAAAAAGAGACTTATAAAATTATGAAATATGAGAATCAAAACGATCAGACAGCATAACAATCCCAGAAGACCTATCAAGAGTGTCTACATGGTGGTTCTTGAACAGAAAGGCAGAAGAACTATTTCACAATTCAGTATTCTTAAATAAACCTTATGCGGGAAAGTCAGAAAAGCTTTAAAAGCCCCCCCAAAAGATATCAGCCCAGGGGGCTTTCTATTCTCTATGAAGATCATGATATTCTGGTTGTGGATAAAACAAGTGGTCTTTTAACAGTGAGTACTGAGAAAGTCAGAGAAAATACAGCTTATTATCTTTTAAATACGTACGTAAGAAAAGGGAATCAGAAATCAAGAAACCGGGTATTTATCGTGCATCGTTTGGATAGAGATACTTCCGGTATTATCGTTTTTGCTAAAAATGAAAATGCCAAGCGTTATCTTCAAAAAGAGTGGCATGGATTTAAAAAAAAGTACTATGCCGTAGTTCATGGAACGTTACCGCAGAAGGAGGGCGTAATCACTTCATATCTTGCAGAAAACCGTGCTCATAAAATGTATTCTGTTGATGACCCTGGAAAAGGTAAGCTTGCTAAGACCGGGTTTAAAGTTCTGAGAGAATCAAAAAAGTACAGTCTGCTTGAAATAGATCTGCTTACAGGCAGGAAAAATCAGATCCGGGTCCATTTTTCGGAAAAAGGTTTTCCTGTAGCCGGAGATAAAATGTATGGAAAAAAAGACAAGGGTATTAAGAGACTTACACTTCATGCGGCCTCCATAACCATATTACATCCCGATACAAAAGAAAAAATGACCTTTGATGCAAAGGTTCCTACTTATTTTAAATCACTTGTAAATACTTAACGACGACTGCTTTTTTATTGATACTAAATAAATAACTGTATTGATACGCTTAGATAACATAACCTTTCTCCATCTATCACACAACAAACACGAATTGACCTGGATTTCTCTTAATGTTTCTTCCCACAACTAAAAAAGAGCTGAATGGTCTTGGCTGGAAGTCCCCGGACGTCATACTGGTAACAGGAGACACCTATGTGGATTCACCGTTTATCGGCGTCGCGGTCATTGGAAAAGTACTGATAGATGCCGGTTACACAGTAGGCATAATAGCGCAACCGGATATCAACCATGGAAAAGATATCGGGCGGCTGGGGGAGCCGAATCTTTTCTGGGGAATTACTTCCGGATGCATGGACTCCATGATATCCAATTATACTCCGACGAATAAACGGCGAAAGCGAGATGATCTGACCGGCGGCGGTCTAAATATCAGACGTCCGGACATGGCGGTTATCGCATATACCAATCTTGTTCGCCGATATTTCAAAAAGACAAAACCGATTGTTATCGGCGCCAACTCCTTCAACATGCTGCACAGGCATACCATGCCTCCATCTCCAGCGAAATCTCTGCCACCATTGAAACAGCCACCATCAACATCGCCTCTCGCGAACGTAAACAAATTCTCTCCAAAAAACGAAAAC
>JAQYVG010000430.1 GCA_030145595.1 Desulfobacterales bacterium
GCCGTCTTTTTGGCGGGGTGCTTGGAATTTGTGATTTTAGACACAAAACTACAAGGCAGAGCCAGATATCTCTGACCCGGCCCAGCGGACCGAAATTTTCAGGAATAAATAAATGGTTGAAACACTAACCTTTAAGGGCAAAAGACTGGTTGTGGGTGTCGGATCGGCACTTATCGATATTCTGGCACGTGAGGACGATGAGTTTCTGAAGAGAATCGGCGCTGTCAAAGGCGGAATGACCTATGTTGACAGCGACTTCATTGAACATACTCTGTCAATGACAACAGGCAAGCCGCAAGTAGTATCAGGGGGATCTGCGTGCAACACAGCCGTAGGTATTGGCAAGCTCGGCGGGCCGGCCGGCTTTGTCGGTAAAAGCGGCAGGGATAAAATGGGTGTTATTTTCGAAACGGATCTAAAAAAATACAATGTTGAGCCGTCCCTTTTTAAATCATCATCACCAACCGGCAGGGTGTTGTCTATTATCACTCCTGATGCACAGCGTTCCATGTTGACATTTTTAGGTGCAGCTGCGGAAGTACAACCCGATGAAATTACAAAAGAATGTTTCGAAAATGCAGCAATTGTTCACATCGAGGGCTATCTGGTTTTCAATCAGGATTTGATATTGGCGGCCTTAAATGCAGCCAAAGCGGCCGGAGCCCGTGTATCCCTGGACCTTGCCAGTTTCACTGTAGTGGAAGAATCTAAAGAGATTCTTGAAAAAATTGTTAATAACTTTGTAGATATTCTCATTGCCAATGAAGATGAAGCGCGAGCCTTTACCGGCTATTCCAATGAAACCAAAGCGATCAATGCGCTTGCAGAAAACACGCAGATTGCAGCTCTTAAGATCGGAAAACGGGGAAGTTTGGTCGCCCATGCCGGCAACATCTTAACAATCGAACCCAAAGGCAGCGGCGCGGTACTTGACACAACCGGCGCCGGTGATCTCTGGGCGGCGGGGTTTTTGTTCGGCCTCGTCAACGGTTACAGCCTTGCAAAATGCGGCGAACTCGGTTCAGCCTGTGGCTGGGAAGTGTGCCGGGTTGTGGGGACAAAAATCCCGGAAGAAGGCTGGCAGAGAATCAAACTGTTACTGGAGGAATAATGGCCCAAAAAAGAGTGTCACGATCACGCAAAAGAGACCTGGAGCAGCCTGACCGCTTAACCAATTTTGCACACAGTCTGTTACAATTTGCTACAAAGCATAAAGTTTACTTATCCACGGCTTTGGGACTTATTATTACCCTCAGCATTGCCATAGCCGGAATGCTATATTTTGCAAATAAAGCTGAAGACAAGGCTCTTGCTCTGCTGGCACAGAGCCAGAATAAATACCAAACGATTATTAAAAACAGCAGCCCGGACCAGGCCTACTTGGATGTGGCCGACGATTTTAAGCTGATCATGCAAAAGTATTCCGGAAAAATGGGGGGGAAACTGGCACAGTTCATATTTGCCAATATATGTTACCAGGCAGGTTATTATGACCAGGCCATTGAACTCTATAATCAATCACTTTCCGATTTTGGCGATAATCCGTTTATTAAAAACCTCATTTTAAGCAGCCTGGGATACTCCCATGAAGCCAAAAAAGAATACAAGACTGCGGCAAAGTATTTTGAGATGCTGGTTTCAGCTCCTGATTACAGTATGAAAGACGAGGCACTTTTTAATTTGGCACAGATTTATGCCGGCACGGGCAACTATGATCAGCGTTTAAATACCCTTAAAAAAATTATATCGGACTATAAGGACTCAATGTACTTTCAGATTGCCAAGGAGAGTATCCCCGGCTAACCCTGCCACAAAATAAATAATGGCCAACCGCGCCGCTCACGATTGACCATTAAGGAGGAAAACTGATGAAGAAAATTCTCAGTTTTATTGTTAGTAATGCAAATTCCTTGCCAAATATCGATAAAATTACATGAATCTACAAGAATATTTTAATATGTGCATTATCAGCAAGTTAAAACTACAGGCATTCTAAACCCTGGTCGGCAAAAGCGAACAATAATCTTCAAAAGTTTCCAAATGGAAATTCGCCCGTTTCCATCTGGACACTTT
>JAQYVG010000431.1 GCA_030145595.1 Desulfobacterales bacterium
GGTCGCACAGATAAAGCCATCGAACATTATTTACAGGCGCTACGGATAAAGCCTGAGTTTGAGGAAGCACACTACAATATAGGCGTTGCTCTGTACGAGCAGAGTCGCACAGCAGAAGCCATCGAACATTTTTTACTAGCGCTGCGGATAAAACCTGATTATGCGGAAGCACACAGCAATCTAGGTCTTTCTTTGTACAATCAGGGTCGCACAGATAAAGCCATCGAACATTATTTACAAGCCCTGCGGATAAAGCCTGAGTTTGAGGAAGCACACAACAATCTAGGCGCTGCTCTTTTTCGTAAAGGTAATATCGAGGGGGCTATTGTCCATTTTCGAAAAGCGTTACTGATAAATCCCGGCTATGTTCACGCAAAAAATAACCTTAAAACAGCATTGATGATGCAACAACAAAATAAATGACCGAACCGCCTGCCCAGACCTATTAATGCAAAACCCTTTATTCCATTTTCTTTTGATCGTGACCCCTTTGTCAAATCTTATTTTTATCTTCTAGATTAGGGATTATCGGGAGGCAGCCAATATTAAAATGACTTTAAATGAACTCTTTAACACCTTAGATCTTGACCAAGATGGAGTACTTTCCAGATCAGAACTCCATGAATCAGCCCGGCGTATGGGGTGGCACTGGAAAGAAGCTCCTATTTTAGCGGTTCTTGATCTTTTTTCAGTATTAAATCCTATCTCCAGAAATAACTTCATAGCCTATATGACTCAAATTAGTGAAGATTCCCATGGGCCCTATGGCAAAGTGCTTCTGAATTCACCACTTTTTTTATCCTCAACTTCTTCAAAAAAACTCAAAGTTTCAAAATTAAAATCAGCAGATGCTCATAAATTGAGTAAAAAACAGCACGAGCTACAATTAAATGACAAAACATCTAATGATATAATTTCACTTTTAAAGCATATTGCCAGTCTTGACGATGCAAATAACTACCAGAATTTTCTGAAAAACCTGGATATCAATGAGCTTGAAGTTCCGACTGATAATGCTGCTTTGTTAATCATCGATCCTCAAAAATCTTTTACAAAAGGCGTTTGGATGAAATCAATAGGCCATAAAGCCGAGCTTGAAGTTAAACCTATTCAACTGGCATTCCAAAAATGTGCTCAATTTTTAAATGAAAACTACAAGTTTATTGAAACCATGTTTACTAGATGCCCGTTCCCACCTGGCAGCTATGATTGGGACGATGCACTCACCGGGATAATCGATACCAAACAGCTTTACTTCATCAAGCCTGGAAACAGTGTATTATACCCGCCCACCAATGGTTTTCGCGAGTGGGTTGATAGGTTTATCAGTGACGGCAAGAAAATACTGGTGATAGCAGGGTGTACTTTAAACAGCTGCGTCCGCGTATCTGCAATCGAAACACAAAAATATTTCAAAAACCAAGGGCTTCGAATTGTTGTGGATTTAAGTTTGGCGGGAGCGCGCACAAGCAGCTTCAGGCCTTCTTCATTATATGGCGGATTATCAGCTGTTGAATCTGCTGTTCAGGAAATGATAGATGCGGGAGTGCGGGTAACACAACATATCCGGTGGATATAATACCTGAATCTTGCATGCAAAATTAATGAAATACATTAAACTATAACATCTGCATTCTGTCCAATCCCTAACGATTGAAACAGTTTAGTCGCTAACTCTTCCTGAAAATCAAGAGCATCTGATAGAATGGCAACATTCACGCTGGTTTGTAATTGAACCTCCTTTAGGATCGTTGCCTGTGCAGCGATAGACGTTATTATTCCACTTCCAATTGGGGCAGCAGTCATATGAAACACTCCCTTTAGATCAATATTTAGTCCTTATTTTATTTATCGGGAGAAGTGGCTGAGCGCTTTAATGAAAAATGCGGACCAGCACCGGCAAAAAATTATTAAGAAGACTGTTTGCCAGCGAATTTCGCCAAAACCTCTCCTATCCGAGATATTTCTTTTATATCATCAAATTTCCTGCTTGACCCTCCACCCTCCCTTATGTTTCCATATGTTTAAGACATGTTTAAATCAGCAGTCGGGAAGTTTTTTCCCATA
>JAQYVG010000432.1 GCA_030145595.1 Desulfobacterales bacterium
GTCTTTAACTTGCAACTAATGTCATTTGTGACAATATTAGTATGAAACTTGACTTATTTGTTCATATCGAGCACCTTCTACTTGACCAAAATGTCTACTTGTCTGCATAATGACTGCTCTGATTCTAAACAAGACCGAAATTGCGACCATTTACATGATTTCGTGTCGTTCCAAGATTGTCAATCTTATCAAGCATAAAGCCGGGCGTCAGCTTTTGATATTAAATCTTCTTCGCCTTCATGTTTAACAAGTTCGCTGCTAGTAGAAATACCACAACTTATCCGCACTTTGATCCTTTTAGACTCCCATTTTAAGACCTGGTTTTTCAGATCAGACATTACTCTTTGTACCAGCATTATGGCCTTTTCCATCTCGGTGTCCGGCAGAAGAATTGCAAACTCATCGCCCCCGTATCTGGCCACAATATCAGCCTGCCTGACCGAGAATATTAAGAACTTGGCCAGCTCTTGCAGGACAAAATCACCAGCCAGATGACCAAGAGTGTCGTTAATAGCTTTAAAGTCGTCGATATCGATCATGACGAAGGAGAGGGGCCTGTAATATCGTTTTGCCCTCTGAAACTCTTTTTGGATAAAGTTTTTTAGTCCTTTACGGTTGAAAACCCCGGTCAGGTTATCCTTAACCGTCATTTCTTTAAGTTGATGGTATTCCTGAGCGTTCTTCAGGGACATGGCCAGAATATTGGAAATGGTAGACATCAACTCCTTTGTTCCATTATTGGACTTTCCCCTGTTTTTGGGAAGGACGACAATCATTCCCAGAGGCTTGTCCGCTATACTAAGCGGCAGGAACCGCATTTTGGAAAAGGCGGCCGAGTGAGATGAAGATATTTTAACACCGGATGGATACAGTTTCAGGGACACCGCTTGCATAGAAATCTGTGCCCCCGACAGAGAAAGGAATCTTTCAGTAATATCTGTTTTCAATTTTTCGAGTATTTCTTTATTAATTTCATTATCTGCTACATGAACGGCCAGGTTCCATTGAGGGCCGATGTGGTAAAGAATTCCTAAGATTTCTGAATTCATAACCTTAAGCAGGCCGGCATCTATAATCCTGGGAAGAATTCTGTCCCAGTTCAAATCATAAGCGACCTCGCTGCTGAGACGATTAATAAACCCGAGTTCATGATTCTTTTTGGTTAGGTTCTTTTGCTCTCTTTTTAGTTTTTGGTTTACATCTTTAAGATCATTCATCATTTGTAAAATTTCAATGAAGGCCTTCCTGTTTTCAATGCCGCCTAAAACAGTGTCGTAGATGCGCCTTGCAAGGTAGCGTCGGGGAACAAACCCATAGACCCCCGCCTGAAGGATTTCAGATATCTTATCGGCATGGACTTCTTTACCAAAAAGGATTAAACAGGACTTGGAGCTATGGGCCTGAAGCAGCCTGTTCCAGCTAAAAGCCCGGTCTCCCACCAGATCGTAATCGACCAGGATAGCAGCAAAATCATTTTTTAAAATGGTCTCTTCGATATCATCAAACACAGGTATCCCACTGATATCGAATCCTTGCGGGATAAGAATTTTTTCAAAAAGATGGAGGTCTTTTTTCTTGTCACCGACAACTAGGATTTTCGTGTTCATACCTTCATCCAATGAAACCTATTTAGGCATAATTAATGGTCTCGAACAAAAAAGTCGTGAAAGCGACTTTTTACTGATTCATCACCTTTAAGTAGGCAATAAACGTACCATTTCATTAAACATTAATTTTTGACAAAAGACAAGGATTGTTGATCAAGCACTAATTACGGTTAAGGAAACCAAATATTTTTTTAAAGACAATCGTCGCCATTTTGTTGCTTATAGTGGCTGGAGTGTCAATATGCTGACATTTTTGACAAGGAATTGGGTAATAAAATCGCTTTACGATTTTATGAAACTCCCGCAGTCTCGCCAGGGCGGGATTTCCGCTTTGCTCCAACAAGCAGGGAGAATTCAAACTAAAAATTTATGTTTATTCTCTTTTAGGGTCTAATACCCCGCAGCTTGCTGCGCTAAAAGGTTAAAATGAAAGATTGATACCCCGTAGC
>JAQYVG010000433.1 GCA_030145595.1 Desulfobacterales bacterium
TATATGCCTGTGGTTATTTTTTTCGCATGCCTTGATCTTGAACAAAAATCCTCATTTATGGATGGAAACTAGTTAGTTTCACGCCAAGGCGCCAAGCCGCAAAGATTTTATCAGCCAGGTTGTGTGGAGTTTTTGATTTATTGGCTTAATTTGGAGCTGGCAATCCGATTGAGGCTTATGCCGGATTCAGCGGCCTGAACAGCAAGTTTTCGATGAACATCCGGTGGTACGCGGACCATAAACTTACCACTATAAGATCTGCAAGCAATAGGCGCCGGAACTGTCTCCCCGGTTGCAGCTATGTCCTTTACAACGTCAGCAACCAATTTTCGAATACCTTTCAGAGCAGCTTCCGGGGTAAGAGCCAGCCAACTTAAGCTCGGAAACTCCGCACATAAACCTACATATTCATTATCATCTTCAGACCAAGTTACACGGTATGTATATCGATCATTTTTTAATGCCACGGCCGACCTCCAACTTTTCAAGGGCCAAAAGCACCTGTTTTACTTGGTATGCCTTGGCCTTTCCTTTATGATTTTGGATATTAATTATTGGATCACCTTGCCAGGGGGTTTTGTATATTCGATGGCTACTTGCACTTTTACGAGGTTCTCCAAAGAAATTTTCACAAACTTTGCATAAATCAGTGAATCTAACATCTTTGGGGTTTCGCTTCATTTGTGCCAAGATGTCATCAATTTTTGCCATGGCTATATAGTATCAATATTGATACCATTGTCAAGCAAGAATCACAGATTCTATGTTCGTCTGCATGGGCCGGCGGCTATTTTTATGAAATATTAAGATTAACCGAAATCATCGAAAGAGATCATCTCGGGCTCGACGCCCAAATCGTCGAGCATCTTCATAACCGCGTTGATCATCATGGGCGGGCCGCACAGGTAGTATTCGATCTCAGTGGGGTCTTTATGGCCGGCAAGGTATTCGTCGTTAGCGCACTGGTGGATAAAACCGGTGCGGCCGTCCCAGTTGTCTGCGGGCAACGGCTCGGACAGGGCCACACAATAGGAAAAGTTTTCGAATTTTTCATCCAGTTCCCTAAACTCTTCGTCGTAGAACATCTCCGGCCGTGAGCGGGCGCCGTACCAGAAGGTCATCTTGCGTTTGGTTTTGACTTCCAAAAGCTGGTGCAAGATATGACTCCGCATGGGAGCCATGCCGGCACCGCCGCCGATAAAACACATCTCCCGCCCGGTATCCTTAACAAAAAAGTCACCATAGGGACCGCTGAGAACGACCTGATCACCGGGGTTGAGGCTGAACACGTACGAAGAGCCGATGCCGGGGGGAATGTCGGTGGTACCGGGCGGCGGTGTAGCGATACGGATAGTAAACATCAGCCGGCTTTTTTCCGACGGCGGATTGGCTAAAGAATAAGCCCGAAATACGGACTCTTCGGCCGCGGCCCGCAGGCTCCGGAGGTTGAACTGTTCCCAGGTAGAGCGGAAGCGATCGGCAATACAAAAATCCGTAAAAGAGATTTCATACTCCGGAATGTCGATCTGAATATAGGCGCCGGCCTTGAAATCGAGCTGCTCTCCGGGATCAAGCTGCAGCACCAGCTCTTTGATAAAAGTGGCCACGCTTTGGTTGGACACCACGGCGGCGTTGTATTTTCTGATGCTGAAGATCTCTGCGGGGATTTGAATTTTTAAATCCGCCTTGACCTTGAGCTGACAGGCAAGGCGCACGTTTTCAAGGCGTTCTTTGCGGCTGACATGGGTCAATTCCGTGGGCAGGATGTCGCCTCCGCCCTCCTCCACAACGCACTTGCAGGTACCGCAGGTCCCCTTGCCGCCGCAGGCCGACGGCAGAAAGATGTCATTGTTCACCAGGGCTGCAAGTAAAGTATTGCTGCCGGGAACCTTGATACTCTTTTCCTCGTCAGCGTTGATCACTATCCTGCGCTCGCCTTTAGGGACTACTCTGGCTTCTACGACCAGCAGCATGGAAAAAATTAAAAAAAATTAAAAAATTTTTACAAAAAAGAAGGATTTTTTAAAAAAATGTAGTATAATGTATTTAGAAT
>JAQYVG010000434.1 GCA_030145595.1 Desulfobacterales bacterium
GAACTCGTATATTATGCATAATGGAGTAAATTGTTTTACTTTTGGGTAACTCTTAAAACCTCTTCCATTGTGGTTGAACCGTTTAATACCTTCCGGGTGCCGTCCTGCCGCAGAGTGATCATATTTTGGTTTAAAGCCTCTTGTTTAATCCGGTTGGAATCAAAGGTCTGCAGGATAAGACTTTTTAAACCAGAGGATAAAGACATGATTTCAAAAATACCGTTCCGTCCCCGGTAACCGGTTTGGAAACAGTTCTCACATCCGTTGGCCTTATAGAAAACAGCTCCTTGAATTTGATCCGGTATAATTCCGAAGCTTGTCAAAGTAGTATCATCGGGCGTGTAGGGCAGTTTGCAATCCGTGCAAAGCACGCGGATCAGCCTTTGGGCCACAACTGCCAAAACGGCCGATGAAATCAAAAAAGGTTCGACGCCGATATCCACCAGACGAGTAATGGCAGTGGCGGAATCGTTGGTGTGCAGTGTAGAAAAAACAAGGTGTCCGGTCAATGCCGACTGTACGGCGATTTCCGCTGTTTCCTGATCCCGCACTTCGCCGACCAGGATTACATCCGGATCCTGTCTGACAATCGATCTGAGACCCCTGGCAAAGGTTAAGTCTATCTTGGTATTGATCTGTATCTGACTGATCCCCTTGATCTGGTACTCCACCGGATCTTCTATGGTGATAATGTTGATGCTCGGGGTGTTGATGGAAGACAAGATTGCGTAAAGGGTTGTGGTCTTGCCGCTGCCGGTGGGCCCGGTCATAAGGATGATGCCGTTGGGGGATCTGACCAGGTCTTCTAACAGGTCAAGCCTGTCGGCCGCCAGACCTAGATCCGTAAGTGTAATTATAGAGCCTGTTTTATTAAGCAGCCTGAGCACGACGCGTTCACCAAACGATGTCGGAACGGTGGAGACTCGAACATCGATATCCTGGTCCCCGATTTTGACGTCGAAGCGCCCGTCCTGGGGCAGCCGTTTTTCGGCGATGTTCATTTTGGCCATGACTTTGATCCTCGAAATCAGCGCAGGCTGAATCCATTTGGGAGGAGACAGCAGATCATAAAGAATACCGTCGACCCGATAGCGAACTTTAAAGCTGTCCTGATAGGGTTCGATATGAATGTCACTGGCACGTGCTTTTACGGATTGGGAAATAATATGATTAGCAAGCTTGATGATCGGTGCATCGCTGGTGTCGTCCAGGAGATCGGCAGTTTCTTCAATTTCACTAATAATGGAACTGCCGTTTTCTTCCATGTCCTGTACCAGCTGTTCGGCCGAGTCCCGACCCAAATCGTACGAAATATTGATAGCAGAGAGAATCGCTTGCTTTGTTGAAAGGACTATTTTAAAGGTTTTTAGTTTCATAATCCGGATCAGATCATCGAGGGGATGAATGCAGGCCGGATCATTTACAGCTACAACCGTATAAGGGTGCTGCCGGTTTTCGACCGACTCCTGGCTGCCGTCGTCAACAGGCCGGTCGCTGATCAATGGAACCATGATGTATTTTTTTAAAAATTGTATTGGTATTTGCTGTGTAAAATCTATTCCAGAATTATCTAGAGGAAGCTCGAGCCATAAAGGGATGTCATACTGGAGGCTCAACGCTTTTAGAAGCCGGGTTTCGGTAACAATGTTTTGAGCAACTAAAGTTTCGCCCAGACGGCCGCTCCCGGAAGCATTATTGACTCTTTGTGCTTCATTGATATCATTTTCGGAAACGCCGAAAGTGTCGATCAGTATTTCTGCAAGTTTTTTGTGCATGAAGCTTCTATAAGATTAAACGGTTCAATTTTCTGAACCTTTGAACCCAGAACCCAGAACCTGTGAACGGTTACCTATTTGTCGGTATCAAATTTATCCCAATCCCATTGGTACATTTTAATTCTGCCTTCTTCAATCTTATCCATGTGATCCTTTTTATTTTTGTATATTTCTTCCGCTTCAAAAGGGTTTCCGATGACATGCGGTGTCAGAAACACGAAAAGATTGGACT
>JAQYVG010000435.1 GCA_030145595.1 Desulfobacterales bacterium
AAAACATCAGACCATTATCATTACCAGCGACATCAATCATGGCGATCAAACAGCTAGTAGTACTAGTAGTACATCATCAAACCTCACCCCAACTGGCGCAGATTTAAAGGCTTGGGTTTCGTGGGCAAGCGCATTGTAGACCATGGCGGCAATTTTGTGTCGATATCCATTGCCCGGGGAAAGGTCAAGGATCGCGTTCGGCCGGGGCTGCAGATCAACTACGTGGACGGTATCAGCGGCGCCACCCTGACCGGCAAATACCTTACCGCCGGCTTTAAGGATATTTTGTCTGTCTATGAGCCGGTTTCTGTGAAGTTTCGTAAGAACCGACAGAAAACAGTAATTAGTGATCAGGGAACAGTGATCGGTGAACAGTGATCAGTAAGCAGTGAACAGTGATCGGTAAGCAGTAAGCAGTAGCTCGCAACTCGTAACCCGTGACTCGCAACCCGTAACTCACAACTCACAACCCGAAACTCGTAACATGAAACTTACCAAGACTAAAACTTATAAGGCCTTTGCCGGGCCGCTGTGGGAAAACAACCCTGTTTTTATACAGGTGTTAGGTATCTGTTCGGCTCTGGCGGTGACGGTGCAGCTCAAAACCGCCGTGGTCATGGCCCTGGCGCTAACATTTGTGGTCGCCTTTTCCAATCTGATCATCTCTTTGATGCGCAGCCTGATTCCTCGCAACATCCGCATCATTGTGGAGCTGTGTGTGATTGCCACGCTGGTGATCGTGGCCGACCAGGTCTTACGGGCCTTTTTGTATGAAATCAGCAAGCAGCTTTCGGTCTTTGTGGGTTTGATTATCACCAACTGCATCGTCATGGGACGGGCCGAGGCCTATGCCCTGGCCAATCCGCCCTGGCGCTCTTTTGCAGACGGCCTCGGCAACGGACTCGGTTATGGTTTGATACTGATAACGGTGGCGTTTATCCGGGAGCTGTTAGGCTCGGGCAAAGTCTTTGGTTTTGCGGTGGTTCCCCAGGCCTTCTACGCCGCCGGATATGAAGACATGGGGTTTATGCTGCTGGCACCGGCGGCCTTTATCATCATCGGCCTTTTAGTGTGGCTCCAGAAAACGATCATGAGCGCCCAAGACAAACGCTAATTACAGTTTTTTTAGACAGGATTAACCCCGCTTAAATAGGCTTCGCATTTAGCGGGACAGGCACGATTGACTGGAAAGGGGAAAAGAAAATCCTGAAGATCATGTTAATCCTGTCTAAAAAAAAGAAAGAAAACTAAATCTCTGCGAACTCTGCGGCTCTGCGGTGCAAAATTATAGGTAAAGGTATGGAGGAACTTTTAAGCATTTTCGTTAATTCGGTTTTTGTGGGCAATATCCTGCTCTCCTATTTTCTGGGGATGTGCTCCTTTATAGCCGTGTCAAACAACATGGATACCTCCATCGGGCTGGGGTTTGCGGTTATCTTTGTACTGGGCATCACCGCACCGGTCAACTGGCTGGTTTATTACTATCTGCTGGCGCCCGGCGCCCTAGCGTGGGCCGGACTGCCGGGGGTTGACCTGAGTTTTCTCAAGTTTATCACTTTTATCGCCGTGATTGCCGCCATGGTGCAGATCGTTGAGATGGTCATCGACCGTTTTTCTCAGGCCCTGTATACCTCTTTGGGTGTTTTTCTGCCGCTGATTGCCGTCAACTGCGCTATTCTGGGTACGTCGCTTTTTATGATCGAGCGCAGCTACAGCTTTATGGAGTCGCTGGTGTTCGGCGTCGGCTCCGGTGTCGGTTGGATGCTGGCCATCGTCTCCATGTCCGCCATCAGACAAAAACTACGATATGCGAACGTACCCGCAGGCTTGGAAGGCTTCGGCATCACCATGATCGCCACCGGCCTGATGGCCATGGCATTTATGTTGTTCTCGGGAATTTCTTTGTAGAGCTATATAGAAAAAGCTGTATGTTCACCGCTCGCTTCGCTCAAGACGCAGAGGC
>JAQYVG010000436.1 GCA_030145595.1 Desulfobacterales bacterium
AATGTAACCAAAAATAAGGACGTAAATTTCTTGAGGCATTATTTTTTTAAAAAGATGTTTGAATTGTTATCCAAATAGAAACAATCCGTGAATGAGGAAACAAATTTTATGCTTTAGATGGTAATAAATCTTACCTTATATTAACAAAAAACTATAACAATTTGGTGCGCTTCTTGTCATAAATCCCAGAATCCATATCATAAAATCGACGGGGAAGACAAAAGAATAATTCCAAAATTGGGAGTTGGGATCTGATTTAATATATTGGTAACGTTCAAAAGTGTTTACATGATGGCAAATTAACGGACATAATCTCAATATCGAAGTAACCTTTTATACCAAGTTTGTCTTTCCAATATTGTTCCCATTTATCTCTGGAGTATTGCCTGATCATGATCATTTTAGAGATGTTTGTTACTGCCTTATCAGACCATCCCCAGGCAATTTTCTTCAGTCGTCGACCGATTTCCCTAAACAGCCGTTCAAGTAGAGAGGTTGTCTTTGGAGCGATTACGCCTGTTTTCAACCAAATTTCTATGTTGGTAAATAACCGATCTGAGATGTTTTCAAGATAGGATGCCCCATTCTTATATCCCTTTTCACGAAAGGTTTTTATTAGTTCTTTGATTTCTGCTTTGCTGCTTTCGTATTTGGATTTTACTGTTTCCTTATCTTCTTCTTTGAGGATTTCGAAGTCTCCTTCGGGAAGTTCTATGCCTATTAACTGCTTTATCTTGTCGGTTTCTGGTTGGCTATATTTTTTCTTTAATCCGTCTTGCCAAAGGGAATGGTAAAGTCCTCTGGGGCCATGCCATGCGCACCGTTGGCTTTCAGCGACATCAGCTAAGAAATCATCAAGCCCTGGCTCTCCGTCATAAATAAAGGGAATATTATAAGGTTCTGCTTCTTTAATACGTTCTTTGATATTACGCTCTATTTCCGGCCAGGCGGTATTGGTAAAGGAACCAAGAGGTTCGACTCGGCCTGCTTTGGTAATCCCGATAACGGCTCTGAGCTCTCCTTTACGACCTTCTTGCTGTTTGACCCCTGTGCCATCGGCCATTATGGCTGATAAGTCTTCTACGGATACAGGCTTTTGAAAGGTATCGTCAATATCACTTCCAATAACTATATTATGGATACCGCCTAATGATATGTCGATGGATCTTCCATCAATGAGTCTTCTATAATTGGTATCAATGACTGATTCGATCACCTCATGCTCAAAATTCGTTTCCCTACGGGCATAACGGCCTACTTTCAAGGCGCTTAATAAAGGAGAATAAAATGCACCACAATTGCGGCATTCAGCCACCCTTAAGGGCAACTTTAGTTTTCCAAACACAGTGGAAAAATTCCTGGGTCTTCCACGGTGGCCACGCTTGCGTATTTTTCGGCCACGGCAGAATCGACCCTCGGGATCGCCTTTCCTGATGTGGCGCCCCAGCCCTTTTCTGGCTTTGCTCGGGTATATATCGGTGCGACTTAAACATTCTGAAATGAGATCATCATAGCTCATCAGTACCTTCTCTAAAATCTTTAGCATCAGAGGATCTCTGAGTTCCTTCAACTTATAGACGATTTCATTCAATCCTGCTTTCCCGGTTGCCAGATTGAATCGAAGTGTTATATGTATTTCCTGTTCCATCACGGTCTCTTTCTCCTGGTTTTTGTTGGCAAACTCTAACCATAGAGAGAGATCGTGATTTAATCAATTTTTAGACTATGTAAACACTTTTGAACGTTACCAATATATTACTCTAATCATTTTTTCGATCTCAGAGTTGATCCCTATTTTTTTACCTTTATTCTAGTTATTTCACACACTCGAATATACATTTTTAAACGATTGTGCTACCTTTTGGAATATGAAAATTTCGGCTATATCCGAGATTCCCAACTTGGACATGCCTCGTAAAACAGGCATAAAGGGAAATTCAACCGTTTT
>JAQYVG010000437.1 GCA_030145595.1 Desulfobacterales bacterium
ATGACTTTTTACGACGCCATCAAACTTGTTACAAAGGAGGTTAAACCATGTCTGAAAAAAACCTCGGCAAGCAAGCAGACTTTGAAAAGGCCCTTGAGATTGGCCGCCCGCCGAACGTGGTAAAGCTTTTTCCGAACTCAAAAGCACTGATTGTCAGCGGAAAGTATATTGACCGGGCCATGTTCGCAAAAGGCAAAGCTATCTCCATGGCCGCCAACGGTCGCAACAACTTTGTGATCAGAGGAGCCCTGCGTGCCGCCCAAAGGGCAAATGCCGCCGTGATTATTGAAATTGCCAAGTCGGAAGGTGGGAGCAACGCTTATTGCGCGGTAAATTACTGGAACATCGCCAGACAAGTCGATGCCCTGTGCAATGAAATGGCCATCACCATCCCGGTGGCTATCCACGCCGACCACTACGGCATCAAGAATTCCGCAGATATCGAAGCCGCAAAGATAGAAATTCCAACGCTCTTTGAAGCCGGTATGACATCCATTGCCATCGATGCATCCCATATGCCTGATGACCAGAACCTGCTGGCCAACCTGGAACTCAACCCTTTTGTTCCTCAATGGGCCGGCCTTGAAACCGAAGTCGGCGAAATTAAGGGCAAAACAGGTCTTTCCACCGTGGAAGAAGCCCTTTTTCTGATACAGGGCCTGAACGCTCATGATATTTTTCCGGACTGGATCGCTTTGAACAATGGTACAACCCATGGTATTGAAGCAAGCGATGAGGGCATCCAGATAGATTTAACCGCCCAAATCCATGAAGCGCTGGCGAACTATCACATCTCCGGCGCCCAGCACGGCACCTCGGGAAACAGTTCTGACAGGTTGAGAGCAATTGCCGCCCAGACCCGCACCACCAAAGCTAATGTCGCCACAGCCCTGCAGATGATTTCCTGGGGCCTGGAAGTCAATGACTATGGCAACGCTATCCTTGACGATGCCGGCAACTTTATCAAGGTTAAAGACCAGGGTGTCACGGAAGAGGTATGGGCTGAAATGATAGCCTATGCCCAGGCGCATGAGCTTAAAGGCGGAAACTATAAGAAACTCAACCTGCCCTTTGAAAACAAACTTTTGGGACAGGCCCAGCCGATCAGGGAGCGGATGGTCAAACGAGTCGAAAGTTTTGTTTATAATATGCTGGTTAATGTACTTAACGCCCAGGATACGGCACTGCTTGCCATCGAAGCCATCCTTGCGGCGGGAACATATGATCCGGGGCCCAAAGCCACCCGAATTGAAGATCCGGCTGAGTGGACTTCCGCAAAGATTATCCGGCGGGCAGAGACAATAGTTTCCGATAAGGGGCCGGAGGGAGATTTTGACGATTAATGCGAAAAAAAACAAATTGTCATTATTGCGGAACCGGACTAATCGAAAAATTTTGCGAAGGTGCTCTGCGCCTTTTTTGCAACCGCTGCAAAGAACCAATTTATGAAAACCCCCTACCGGCCACATGCCTGGTAGTTGTGGACAGTAAAGACAGGGTGCTGCTGGTCAAACGCAGCGTCGAGCCTAAAAAAGGATTCTGGTGTCTGCCGGGCGGATTCATGGAGCTTGGCGAAACACCCGAACAGGCGGCCTTAAGAGAACTCAAGGAAGAAACCGGGCTTGCAGGCCGGATCGAAATACTATTAGGAGTTTATGCCAACCCCAGCGTCATTTATCATACCGTTCTTATGGTCGGCTATCTGGTAAAAAGTTTTAGCGGCACCCTTATTGCCGGTGACGATGCCATGGATGCCGCCTTTTTCAATTATGATAGGCTGCCGGAGATCGCCTTTGAAAGCCATATAAATTTTATCCGGATCTATAATGCCGCCTATGCAGCCTGAAAATTCCCTGACAGCTTAATTTATTTTAAAAGTTTTATTGTTGACATAAATACCACAATGTGGTGACAGTAAGGATGTATAATTGCAATGAAACCA
>JAQYVG010000438.1 GCA_030145595.1 Desulfobacterales bacterium
AAAAACGTCCAGATCGCCGGATTCGGCGTGGAATCGATTGAGTACCACCTGGGCGGCACCTTCCGGGGTTCTTACTACACCTTGAACGACAACATCATCAACGGCCGCATCCGGGGTGTTGCCGGGGTGGTGGGCTGCAACAATGCCCGCACCAAGCACAATGAAGAGCATATCACGATCATCAAAGAATTGATCAAAAATGACGTGCTGGTTCTGACCACCGGCTGCAGTGCCATTGCCTGCGGCACGCATGGCCTGCTGACTCCCGAGACCGCTCAGGTATTCTGCGGACCGGGCTTGGCCGAAGTGTGTGAGACCGTGGGGATTCCGCCGGTGCTGCACATGGGCTCCTGTGTGGACAACTCCCGCATTTTGCTGGCGGCCACCGAGGTTGTAAAAGCAGGTGGGCTTGGCAACGATATCCGGGATGCCCCGCTTGCCGGCAGTGCGCCTGAATGGATGAGTGAAAAGGCCATCGCCATTGGACAGTATGTGGTTGCCTCCGACATCTACACGGTCTTTGGTTATCAAATGCCCTTGGACGGCGCGCCGGAGTTCAAAGACTACTTGTACAAAGGGCTTGAAGAGATTTACGGCGGCATGTGGGACTGTGAGCCGGACCCCATCAAGCATGCCCACAAGATGATTGCGCATATTGATAAGAAGCGCAAGGCATTAGGTATCGATAAGGCCAGAGAAAGAGTTCTGATGGATATGGCTGATCGCCAGGCTCTCGAAGCTTAAAATCAGCAAGACTATCCTGGTTTTCCACTGTTCGTTTCTAAAATAAGGGCCGTTCCAAATTCCTGGAACGGCCCTTAACCTTTTAAGGGTCTTGAGGCCTGGATATCTACGGACGGGCGGCTTGATAAAAAGGCGGGCGCTAAACGAACAGGATAAAGCACCGGCAATTACCTTGAAAATTCTCTGACCTTGCGATTCAGAGACGGTGACAGCGAGTAGTACAAATCGGCGTTGTGTGGTGATAAAAGCACATCGGCAACAGCTTTCGCTGTCTTGCTGTGGCGGCAATCCTGACACGCCCAATATTCCCAGTGATTTTTGCTCGCATGGTCCAGACAGCTACGGTAATGCGGGCAGAAGACATTTCTTTCACCTTTGACTTGAACCGGATTGGAATTTTCTAGCATGTTTCAGCTCCTTTTAGCAGGAAAAAAGACCTCTTCTGTGCTGTTAATATAGCGGCCCGCAGCACTGAGGCAAATACGCCGAACACCCCATTTCTTCAAAAAAAACACCCTATTTGCGACAATTTCAGACCCTATTTAAGGCTTACGATCGCATACAGCATGATCGCAGTCCTCAGTGAAAAATACAGACAAATCCAACATGATATACAGCGTTCTCTCTATTTACATATCCCGCCGTTTTGATAGAAAATTCATCCGACTCGGAAACAATTGAAGCTCCCTGCAGTCCCGATTGCGGGATTTCCGCTGTGCCCCAATCCCGGCAGGCGGGATTTTCGCTGCGCCAGGACAAGCCGGGGGGGTGCGAGCGCCGTGCAGTTCAGGGTGTTTTATCCCGAAAGGTTCTGGTTGCGGGCACCCTTGTTGTTCACCACGATAAACAAAGGAGCATGAAGGATGGAAAAAAACCCCAATCCGGTTCATAACAATGGAAGCAGAAATCTTTTTTGTCCCTATTACCGTAGCTGTCTGGACCATGCGGCCATGCTTCACTGGGAGGCCTGGGCTTGTTTTGATTGTTATCACAAGATGTTAAGAGAAGCAGGCGCGGAAGGGCCGTTTTCATCCGGCGACACCACACCATATTATAGGGTCTCGCCTGAAGTTTATCTGCAAGCGGGATAGAAAGCAAAAAAGAACCAGGGCTTAACTATATTCTGGCCAGAACGCCAAATTTATTATAAGCTCTATAATGCAGCTGTTTAAAGAGATTAAGAAAAAAGC
>JAQYVG010000439.1 GCA_030145595.1 Desulfobacterales bacterium
GACTAACTTGCCGCTGTTTTCTTCGGCGATGCCAAGTTCGGCATGCAGCATCGGCCCGAATCTCGTATCCGATACAAACCATTTGCCGTTGATGGCATCTTTAACTTCGCCGCTGCAAGTTGCCCGGCCTGTCCGTCCGATGCGGTGAATGTATGCCTCGGGGGTGGAAGGGATATCATAGTTGATGACATGAGAAATCCGGGTAACGTCAATGCCGCGAGCGGCGATATCGGTGGCCACCAGAATCTGAAATGTCCCGTCGCGAAAGCCGTCCAGTGCTGCCTGGCGGCGTGTCTGGGAAAGGTTTCCCTGCAGTGAAGCCGATCGGTATCCTGCGGCAACAAGCTTTTTCCCCAAGCTATTGGCGCGATGTTTGGTTCGGGTAAAGACCAGCACCGACTTGGTATTGGTGTTTCCCAGCAGCTTTAACAGCAGCGCCGTTTTTAAATGCTGGGCTACTGGGTAGAGTGCGTGACTGACAGTATCAGCAGGTGCGGTGACTCCCACTTGGACGGTGGCCGGATCTCGCAGGACATCCCTGGCCAAGCGACGGATTTCGGGGGGCATTGTAGCCGAGAAGAGCAGCGTCTGGCGCTTCATTGGAAGATGTTTTAAAATTCGCCGGATA
This sequence comes from Desulfobacterales bacterium, assembly GCA_030145595.1. Lineage (GTDB taxonomy): Bacteria > Desulfobacterota > Desulfobacteria > Desulfobacterales > UBA11574 > Desulfatibia_A. Next base: position 629 of record JAQYVG010000439.1, read on the forward strand.
TCAGGAATAAATCCCATGTCGAACATCTGGTCGGCCTCATCTATAACCAGCACTTCCAGTTGGGAAAGATCGATGCTATGACGTCCGATATGGTCAAGAAGCCGGCCAGGGCAGGCAACAACAATATCAGCATGCTTCAGTTTCTTAATCTGCGGATTAATTCCCACGCCGCCGTAAACAGCAACGCTTCTTATGCGCGTCTTACGACCCAGGGTTTCGATCGCCTGATGAATCTGTTCGGCCAATTCACGGGTGGGGGCGATTATCAGGGCGCGAACGCATCCGTATTTACTCCCCACCAGTCGATTGAGTATCGGCAGAACGAATGCCGCCGTTTTACCGGTGCCGGTTTGGGCCAGACCCATTACATCACCACCATTAAGTACCTTCGGGATTGCCCGAGCCTGAATCGGGGTCGGGGTTTCATAACCCGCCGCTGCAACGCCTGCGGCAGCGGAGGGATGAAAATTAAATGCTTCAAAGTTCAATAAACACCTTCTTTCTGTGTTCCAATAAAAAAAGCCCCGGACTTATTCCGGGGCTTACGTGATTTTTAGTTACAACCAGGAACACTATTAATTTTTGGAGATCATACCGGTACTTGGAATTGCTGTCAAGTTAATTGTCTAATATTTTTAATAAAAATAAAATATCCGTATTTAAGCGTACGGTAACGAACTGTTAGGCAAATAATGCCAGAAATGGCGTTGAATAGTAATGTTTAGGATTCAAGCATCCTTGCATTATACCAAAATCACGAGAAATTTCAGTATACTTTTGCAATAGGAAAAAACCAGGGCTAACTAAAACGAACAGCTACGTATGATAATCAAAACCTCAACTACTTTTTTCTTGCCTGATGAAGAGGGGCATCCCGAAATGTTGTAAGCAGTAAGCACACGTTGGTGATATTGTGGCTGGTGTTTCATTCATTCATGAACAATAGGATAATGATAATGTGTACAGCCCGCAAGGTAGTGAAAGATTTACCGATTTCTGCTCACGGTTTACCCGCCATTATTTTGGCGGGCCTGCCCGCCGTCCGTCTGGAGGGATTGATCTCAAATTCTTAGTTAATAGTTTAGGTTTACCCCGTTAAATTTTTCGAAGAAAACAAGTCTAGCGTATTTAACTGGGGTTTGACCCCATTTCCACAATCAGCAAAATAAAAAACAGGAAAATTCCTTCTAATATATTAGTCTATTGTGCCATAATTTATAAGATATCATAATTGGGGAGGTTAATTTATGAGAACGATTCAGACCGAGGTACCGGAGCAGCTTTATAAAAAGGCC
>JAQYVG010000043.1:0-14643 GCA_030145595.1 Desulfobacterales bacterium
GAAACGCAAAAAGAGGTAACTTCTCAATAAATGGAGGCTACCGGTAGCCGGGCCACTGATCAGAACTTATTGAAAAGTTACAAAAAGAGTCCCTAAGAACCTGTAAAACCACTGACTGTGGACAACTGACCACAGACGCCTAATCGAATTTTGACTCGATTAGGGTAGTGTTCATCGGGCGCAGCACTCCATGAGTATTTACCAACTCACCGGGATGCGCACGGTATTTCCCGACTTGTTTTGGAAGAGGAGATACCTGTTCTTCTTTGCATATACTAAAAGGTCTCTTGTTATTGCAACATCCATTTTGCAGTAGTCGATGATTTCACGGATACGTCCCTGTTTCCACCAGCGCAGAGCCTGGAGACCATCGGCGGTCTTTTTTGCGTCCAATGTTACCCGGGCAAGATGCTCCAGAGACAGTCTGTAGCCCAGGCGCTTATGGACTTCTTCAAGAATATCAAGGGTGGGAAGTTTGTTAAAATCAAAATCAGAATAACCGCTCAGCACCCGGTAATCAAAGCGCTTGATATTGAACCCGACAACTAATTCAAACTGCTGAAGATGTTCAATCAGTTGGGGTACTTGATCCTCTAAAAATTCAAAGAACTCGTCTTTTTTTGAATCGTAAAGTACGGCACAGCTGACACCCATGAGGTCGGCCCGGTGCCACCCGCCTACTTCTTGAGCTGAACGTTGCGTCTCGATGTCAAAGACCCCATAGTATCTGTTTTGCTCTAGCGGGACCTGTTTTTTGGGATTTTCCATGCTTGCAGCTTTCCTTAGCGGGCCTTGGTTTTTGGGCTGTTCCATGCTTGTAGCTTTCCTTTTACGCAATCTGCGTTTCAACCTGCCGGCATGTTTGGGTCTGACTGCTGCAATGCGAGTCGCTTTAACAGGTTTACGAGGATGTGTGGTAATTTTATTTGATTCTTTTGCCGGGCGCACAGCTCGGGGCATTTGAGTTTTTTTCAGGCTTTCGAGGATAAAAATAGCCGCAGCTTTATTGATGGGTCGGTTGCCGGAGCCGCATTTGGGTGAATGTACACAGGAGGGGCAGCCATCTTCACAGCCGCAGGCATTGATAACATCAAGCGTGTGAGCCATAAGTTGCCGGGCACGTTCAAACGCCTGTTTGCTCAAACCGGCTCCGCCGGGAACACCATCATAAATAAATACGGCGGCACAGCCGGTCTGGGGGTGCATGGTTGTGGCAATGCCTCCAAGATCATTGCGATCCGCCATAACCAGAAGCGGGAATATGCCGATGGCGGCGTGTTCCATAGCATGAATACCTCCCATAAAATGAAAATGTTTTGCTTCGGCGGCTCTTTGAACTTCAAGGGGGATCTTAAACCAAAGCCCCTCGGTTTCAAAAATAAGGGGCGGAAGATCCAGAGGAGTGATGCTTAGCTTTTTTTTGGCATGGATGCGCCATTTTTCATAACCGGTCACTTGTTCGGTTACTTTAAGTCGTCCTGAAAAAACCTCGGTACCCCAGACGGTCTTTTCTTCAAATACTTCAAGGATTTCCGTATTTTTATGAGACCTCACCCTGGTGTAATAATCGACACGGGCCTTGGTAACTTTTACAGTGGCTGTGTCCAAATCGAGGGTATCCACTAAAAAAGTGTCTCCTTTATGAAGATACACGGCACCGGGATGGGTTTCCTTAAAAGCCCTGAAACCATCGCTTTCCCCCCTGCTTTCTCCGGTTTTGCTGCAGACAATCTGAAAACGGCTTCCAATACCTCTCAGATTAACATGGCGATGAGGGGCTCGCCGTCTTGCATAGAGCTCTTTGCCGTCCGCGCTCCTTAAAAGATCCGCGTTGGCCTCCAGCTTGAAAACAGATGCTTTGACAACATCTTTTGACATCAAAGGTTCATCGATGGAAAGCGGCAGCTCTGCAGCAGCGCATTCCAAGTGCTTTGTCAATATTTTAGGGTTATAAGGATTGACGACCGCCGCTTCCGGCTCCCGTTCGATAAGTTCGGCGGGGTGTCGCATGAAATACTGGTCCAAAGCGTCTTCACCGGCAATTAGAACCAGCGCGGAATCCTGTCCGCTGCGACCAACCCTGCCGCTGCGCTGCCATGTGGCCACAATTGACCCCGGATACCCCACTAAGAAGCAGAGATCCAGATCACCGATATCGATTCCCAGCTCAAGGGCGCTGGTGGATATGACGGCCAGTAGATCGCCCTGGGCAAGTCGCGCTTCGATTTCCCGGCGCTCTTTTGGAAGGAAACCGGCCCGATAGGCGCTGATACGATTTGCAAAGGGACCCGACTGCCTGCCTGCCCAGATGGCGATCAGCTCCGTAAGTTTGCGTGATTGGGTGTATACTATAGTTCGCAGGCTGCGATGAAGTGCTGCTTTTAGTAAAAGGATTGCTGTCTGGGCCGGGCTCTGAAGCGGGTTGACAAAAACAATATGTTTACCACCTTGGGGGGCTCCGCTGTCAGTAATGGTTTCAACGCTAAGTCCTGTAAGTTGTTTGGCAAGCTGGGCAGGATTGGATATGGTGGCGGAACAAAATACAAATGTCGGAGCAGAGCCGTAATAGGAACAGATTCTTTGAAGCCTTCTGAAAACCAGGGCCATATGCGAACCCATGACTCCGCGGTAAGTATGAACCTCATCGATTACCACGATCTTGAGATCGGAAAAAAAAGCTGCCCATTGCCTGTGATGCGGCAGGAAAGAAAGATGGATCATTTCCGGATTGGTCAGCAGAATGTTGGGCGGAGCTTCGCGGATACGCTTGCGGTGCCATGCGGATGTATCACCGTCATAAATCGCAGCCGTAGGCTTTATCTTGTTACAGAATGCAGACAGCTCTTCAAAAGTTCGCAATTGATCCTGAGCCAGTGCTTTTAAGGGGAAAATGTAAAGGGCCTTGGCAGCGGAATCTTTAAATATGTTCTCAAGCACCGGGAGGTTATATATCAAAGTTTTACCGCTGGCTGTCGGCGTTGCTACCACCAGATGCCGGCCGGCTCTTATCAAATCGACGGCATCTGCCTGGTGTTGGTAAAAATTACCAATCCCGGTCGATTTGATGATGTTAAGTATGTTTTCAGGGCAGGCCTTATCAGGTTTTCTAAAAATCGGAGCTTGTTCAGGCAGCACAGTGTGATGCACTACCTGGCTACCCAGACGTTTTGAAGACAAAAGAGATTGTATATATTCTGTTACATCAGTTGTTTTATGCATAATCTGCTTGAAAATAATCAAATCTGCGATATATTAGATAATGAATTCGTAAAAAACGAATTCATCAAGTGTTTGGTTTTTAGTATTTAGTGTTTTGTTTCAAATATATGCTGACATACCAGCTTGTTAAATAACTAAACACCAAATACAAAACACTCTTGTAAAAAATCAAATGTTTTATTTTTTACGACGCCATTAAGTTTTAGGTGTTAGGTTGTAATTTACATGACCTCTTCCCCTTTGCAAGAGGAACTGACTAATATTGAAAAATTTGTTTCTTTTCGAAGCCATCATAAGCATTTTTATTAAGATATCCCCATGCCGTCAAAGAATCCGTTTTAAGTCAGGAATTCACTTATGATAAATCAAGCTGTCGGTTTGCTTGTATTGCTGGTACTATCGGGTTTTTTTTCATCAGCGGAAACTGCTTTGTTTTCGATCAGCAAAACTAAAGCTCGACATTTAGCAAAATCTAAACACAAAGCATATCAGCTGATCCAGAAAATGAAGAATGACCCCCACCGTCTCCTGGCCACCATTCTTATCGGCAACAATCTCGTTAATGTGGCGGCCGCGGCCATGGCAACCTCTGTTACCTTAAAGTATTTTCCCAACCATGCGGTGGGCATTGCAACCGGAAGTATGACCTTTCTTATCCTGGTTTTTGGTGAGGTGCTGCCCAAATCGATTGCCACGCGCAATAATGTCCTGATCGCCAAAATAATCATCTATCCAATCTATTGGCTTTCAATTCTGCTTTACCCGGCGGTACTGTTTCTCAACTTTATTCCTAAGCTGACAGGCAAGATTAAGAAAACTCCTGCGGTAACCGAAGAAGAATTGATGACGTTTGTAGAAGCGGTTGAAGAAGAAGGTGAGATCAAAGAAGAAGAGAAAGAGTTGATTCACAAGATTTTCGAATTCGATGATACCAACGCTTCGGAGATAATGACCCCCCGGGCGGATATGTTTGTAATTGATGCCGATAAAGAGCTAAAGCTGGATGAAATCGTCAAATCGGGTTTTACGCGAATTCCTGTAATTGAAAACAACATCGAAAATGTCATCGGTATTCTTAATATCAAGGACCTTTTTTTACATCAGGCAGTTTCAGACAAAGAGATCGATGTTCGCAGGATCATGACAAAGCCTTACTTTGTTCCCGAAAATAAAAAACTGGACAAACTGTTGCATCAATTCAAGAAAAGGAAACATCATATTGCCATCGTCGTGGATGAGCACGGTGGTGTCTCCGGCCTGATAACGCTTGAAGACGCCCTTGAAGAGATTGTCGGAGAAATCAGTGACGAAACAGACAAGGAAGAGCTGCATATAGTAAAACGCAAACATAAGGAATGGACCGTGATGGGAAAATCCGACATCGATGAAATCAATGAAGTGATCGGAATGAATATTCCCGACTCAAAGGAATATGACACCTTTTCCGGGTACGTTCTCGATACCATCGGCAGGATTCCCGAGGAAAAAGAAAAAATAACCATCGGATCATATGTTATCACTATTGAAGAAAAGGACGGAAACCGGATCAAAGAGTATAGTGTCAAAGACATATCATGAAATTTGACCGGACACTTGAACTGCACAGCGAGCGAATCACAATAGTGGTTAAAGTTCCTTACAGTCTCTGCGAAGCACTGCCGCAAGGCATAACATTCCTTGCAGCGACTCGACTGAGCTCGCCGAAGTCTTGCTGCAGGATGCTTCAAAAACGAACAATCCAGTTTTTAACAATCCTGCCTTGCTTTTTTTTGTTTGTCGGACTTTCCTTTGCAATAGCTCAACCGGCTGGAATTATAGAGGTAGGGAACTTTTCGAGCCTACCTGCCGGCAGTGACTTTCCTTCTGCCTGGAAACCCCTTACTTTCAATAAGGTAAAACAACACACGCGCTACAGCCTGGTTGCAGACAACGGTATTGTGGTCGTTAAGGCTGCCAGCAACTCTTCCGCTTCGGGAATTATCCGTAAAGTCGAATTCATTATTCTTTGACACGCTCCACATATTCTCCTGACCTGGTGTCGATTCTAACCAGTTGGCCTTCCTCGACAAAAGGCGGTACTTGAACAACATAGCCGGTTTCCAGTGTTACCGGTTTTGTACTGCCGGCGGCCGTATCTCCCTTGGCCCACTGCTCGGCAGTGACAATCCTTAAGTCGACGAAATTGGGCAGGGCAATCCCTATGGGCCTTTCCTCGAAAAAAAGAACGTTGCAGACTGTGTTCTCTTTTAAAAAATTAATGTCATCTCCCACCAGGTCCCGGGATAGAAAATCCTGACCGTAGGTAGTCGTGTTCATGAAACAGTACTGGTCTCCGTCTGAATATAGGTATTCCATTTGAAATTCTTCCAGGTTGGCAGGGTTGAGCTTATCTCCGGATCTAAATGTTCGGTCAAACTGAGCGCCTGTCACCATATTTTTGAGCTTGCACTTGTACAGGGCCTGCCCCTTGCCGGGTTTGACAAAATCAAACTGAATGACCACATACGGTTCGCCGTCAATTTCGATTTTGAGACCTTTTCTCAGATCACTGCTGTCATACATATAATTTAACCTCCTATACTAATTGACTTAAACAGCATGCTTGTTGCTGTAAGTGATTATATCCGAAATGGGAAACAAATCCTGGCATCAAATTTTAAAATATATAAAACTATGTCAAAAAAATTAAAAACAATCACGAAAACACGAAAGAGGGAAAGCACGAAATTCAAACACATTTTTCGCGTTTTCTTAATTTCGTGTTTTCGTGATAAAATAATTTACAATGATTGCTCTGCCCTGCGAGTCTCCTCAACCAGCCGTTTAACCTTATCCAAGTCTTTCTTGAACCTGACAAAACTTCCCTCAAAATCAATTGCATTAGTTCTTGTGCAGCTGTCAACCCCTGCGGGGCGAACGTGCCGGATACCTTCAAATACATTTTCAGGCGCAATCCCACCGGCCAGGATGACCGGAATGCGGCTGGTTGCAACCAGCTTGGCAGCCATGCTCCAGTCGCAGGTCTTGCCGGTTATTCCGACAAATCCTTTTACCGGCTGATCTACAATTTGAATGTCCGAGGTATTCAAAAGCAGCGTATCCGTCAAAAAGTAGTCACTGACCGCTTCAAACCGCCGGGCCAGTTCAAGAGTGGGGACGCGGTCTGCAAAACCGGGCTGGGCTATGGGAATGGATCGCATGAGTTTAATTTCAGGAAAATTTTCTTTAAGGTTACCCTGTAAAGCCAAAAGATTATCCTGGATATTGGTGCCGCTGGATGCATCGGTCAGTTCTTCACAAAAATGCACGATATCCGGCTTGTAATAATCTAGTGCACGATACAAGGCGTCTGTGCCGTTAAAGAGTGGAATCAGACTGCTTAAGGCGCCTTCTGCTTGAACCGCCCGGATCGTCTCTCTTATGGGTGGTACCTGCCAATCATCTTCAGACACCAAGACACTGCCGATATTATCGACGCCGAGGGCCATCAATTTTTCAGCCTCGGACGGTGTTTGTACTTCATAAATCTGCACAACAATTTTTTTCATGGCCTTATAACGTCCCCTTGTCAGCGATCAGTAATCAGTGATCGGTAACCAGTTATCAGTTTCAGTTATCAGAATCCTGTATCTATAATTAAGTTGACATTTTGAATGGCATCTAACATATTCAGCTTGAATTCGCAAATCTTTTACGTTCATTGCATCATTATTATATTAGTAATGAAGTCTGTGTATTTTATGGCATTTTTCAAAGGTCTCTTTACCAAAAGTACACTAAGAAACACGAAAAATTTTGAATCATACCTAAAATCTGCAAGCGTCGAGTTTGCCGGATATGCAAGACATCGAGCGTGCAGCTGTAGTTTGCTACCGCAAGCGCTCGATAACGAAGCAGATCCGGTAAAATCGGCGCTCCCGAAGGGTAACTGTTCTTTAAAAAATGGTAAATTTCCTATTTTTATAGTGCTGGCAGTTCGGTGAAGATTTGTTCTTCATAATTGCTGGATAATACGTTGATATCAAACATAATATATTTCTTTTAAAGAACAGTTTATGCAGGTTTTAGGTTATAATTCACTTGCATATAAACCATGCCTGAGAGGATCTCCATGATTTTGATTATCGATTTTGGTTCCCAATATAACCAGCTCATAGCCCGCCGGGTCCGAGAGTGTCGCGTTTACTGTCGGATCGAATCCCCTGAAGTTGATATTGATTATATCAAGAATCTTAAACCAGAAGGAATAATTCTCTCCGGAGGCCCGTCAAGCATCTACGAAAAAGGCAGCCCCAAAGTTGATCCAGCGATTTTGAGTCTTGGGATTCCTGTTTTGGGGATTTGCTATGGAATGCAATTCATGGTCAGCGCTTTAGGGGGGGAAGTAAAAAGAACCAAAAAACGCGAGTACGGCTTTGCGGAGCTCAATATCAAACAGCAGACCGGGCTTTTTAAAGATGCAGGAACAAAAACCGACTGCTGGATGAGCCATGGCGATTCTATCGCCAAGCTTCCAAGAGGCTTTCAAACAACCGCTTCCACGGAAAATACCAAAATTGCTGCAACGGTTCATCCGAAAAAAAAGCTTTTCGGTCTCCAATTTCATCCCGAAGTTCATCATACTCCCAAGGGCAAAAGGATGCTACGCAACTTTCTTTTTGACATCTGCGAATGCAAACATACCTGGACCATGAAGTCCTATGCCAAAGAATCAGTAGCTCAAATCAAAACTGCTGTTAAAGATAAAAAATTAATCCTGGGTTTGAGCGGTGGGGTCGATTCCTCTGTCACCGCTTTGCTTATTCATAAAGCCATTGGAAAAAATCTTACCTGTATTTTTGTTGATAACGGTCTGCTAAGAAAAGATGAGGGTTCCAAGCTTAAAAAAACATTGAAGCAGCATCTTAACATCAATATCCGTTTTGTCAGCGCTAAGAACAAATTTCTTAATGCGCTTTCCGGGGTAACTGATCCTGAAAAAAAGCGAAAAATCATCGGCAAAGTCTTTATGGATGTTTTTGAAGCTGAAGCCAAAAAGATTAAAGGCGCGGAATTCCTGGCCCAGGGAACCCTTTATCCGGATATTATTGAATCGCAATCGGCCTTTGGAGGCCCCACTTCGGTGATTAAATCACATCATAATGTCGGCGGTCTTCCAAAAAATATGAAACTGAAATTGGTTGAACCCTTAAAATATCTATTCAAGGATGAAGTCCGTCTTTTGGGCAAAGAGTTAGGCCTTGACGAAGATTTGATATGGCGCCAACCTTTTCCGGGACCGGGTCTCGGCATTCGCATAATCGGAGAAATCACCAGAAAACGTCTTTCAGTATTACGAGAAGTTGATGACATTTTACTTGAGGAAATCAAAAATGGCGGATATTATAAAAAATTATGGCAGTCGTTCGCGGTTCTACTGCCTTTAAAAACTGTAGGCGTAATGGGAGACCAGAGGACATACGAAAACATCATAGCCATACGGGCGGTTTCCAGCAAAGATGCAATGACGGCAGACTGGGCCAGGCTGCCCCACAAACTGTTAGGAAAAATCTCAAATCGGATCATCAATGAGGTTGCCGGAGTGAACAGGGTAGTTTACGATATTAGCTCCAAGCCGCCCAGCACCATCGAATGGGAATAAATACAAATGACGGAAAACGAATCTGCTAAATTCAGGATAAGATCGGACGATAACCCCGAAGCACATTTTCAGGAGGATAATCAAGGGCTTAAGCTCGATAAATTAAGCAGGCGCCTTACCTTGATTACCATTCTTATACCCTGTCTAATCGGGGGAATTCTATTTTTGGTCTATCGTGACATTCAAATGAGGGTCGGGCAGGTCTCCGATACAGGTACATCGAAAGTTCGTACGCTTTCAAAGGACCTGGAATCGCGGTATTCATCGCTGTCATTAAAACATGGAAAGTTTCAGGTGGGCTTTACGAAAAGAATTTCATCTCTTGAAAAGACAACCGTTTCTTTACAAAAGACCCTGCAAGAAGCAACCACCGCCATTAAATATATCAGGTCCGCCAGAAGATCAGACAATAAAAAAGTAGCAAAGGCCATTGACGCCATCAACAAAACTCTGGGGACCCTGGCGACGCTTCCCCAGAATTTAGAAACTATGGCGTCCGAAATAAAGCTATATGATCAAAATCTTTCCAAAGAACTGGGGAGTTTTTCTCAATCCCTCGAAGATATTAGAAACAATTTGATTAAAATCCAGGCGGACATCCTTTTCCTGGCATCAGCAAAAACTGATAATAAAGCTTTTAACCTGGCTCTGAAAAGCCAACAGAAAAACCATCAGCAGGCCTTGCAGCAGACCAAGCGGGATATCGATAAAAAAATCGCATCCCTGGAAAGTAAGATTAAAAGGATTGGTCAGGTTGAAACGCCTCCGGGCAAAAAAAGTCAGACAAAATCTTCCCAAAAGTCAGGATCTGTTCCGCCGGAATCCCAGCCCGACTCTAAAGCAAAGATGTCTCAAAATACTGCTACACCAAAATCGAGCGAAGATAAATCATCCCTGCCCAAACCCGGCTCCTTTATTGAGCAGGATATTAAATAAAAATGGAGGACAAGATGTTACTTAAAGATAAGAAAGTCATTATTTTAATAGAAGAAATGTTCAACGTCTTTGAATTCTGGTATCCATACTACAGGTTAAAAGAAGAAGGGGTGGAAGTTACGGTGGTTGGCTCCGGCAGTGCTGAAGTTTATACGGGCAAACCGGGCACACAGGCCAAAGCGGATGTCAGTGCGGACCAGGTATCTGCTGAAGAATTTGACGGGATTATAATTCCCGGTGGTTATGCGCCGGATATGATGCGCCGGTATCCTGCCATGATCAATCTCGTTAAAGATATTTTTAATGCCGGCAAGCCGGTTGCCGCCATTTGTCATGCCGGATGGATGTTAGTTTCTGCGGGAATACTTTCCGGCAAGAGAGCAACCTCTTTTTTTGCGATAAAAGACGATTTAATAAATGCCGGGGCCCAATGGGTGGATCAGGAAGTGGTAGTAGACGAAAATCTTATAACGAGCAGGGTTCCCGATGATCTTCCGGCGTTTATGAAAGCCGTCATTAAAATGCTGCAATAGAGCATAACCTCAATCACCAATAGCTGGAATTAAAACGTAACAAAACAACACTGCTAATGATGTTGTTTCTTCTTTTTTCTCTGCGATTTTGTAATAGGCCGTTGTCTGATAAGCACGTAGGTTGCCCCGGCACCGCCGTCAAAGGACCTGGCGCTGGTAAAAGCGACAACCCATTTGCGCCAGGGACCACAGGTGAGCCACTCAACCACCTTGGTCTTTAGCACCGGCTCTGCCGGGGAAGAAAGCCCCCGGCCGTGGACAATCAGCACGGCCCCCTTGCCGGTGGTAATCGCATCCTTAAAGAACTTATCAAAGGCATTTTTAGCACTTTCAACACCGAGACCGTGGAGATCGAGATGTGCCTGGATGGAAAAATCTCCCCGGTGCAGGCGTTTTGTAAGCTCCGGATGAACATTATATCCCGTACCCTCTATGTATTCAGGCGTATCCGCTACAACAAAACCTTCGCCATGTTTTATTAGCTTTTCAAGTTGCAAAAGAGTTTCAGCGTCGCAATCATGTTCAGGAGTTTGTGGCGGACGGGGTGTGGTATCATGTACTATGCAGTCATTGCGGACGATGGGCTCAACGCCTGCCATGGCCTCCATGAAAAGGTCCTTTTCATTAACAGAAGGCTTTTGGGCCTCGGCAGAATTTGTGATTTCCGAACGGTTGCCTGTGCTGCTGGTGGATTTAGATGGAGATTTTCCGGAATTCGCAGCAGGGGAGGGCGCAAGTTTTAAGGACTTGCTTTTAAGGAGCGTTTTCAAATCTTTAAAGGGCCTGAACATACCTTGCGGCTTTGAGTCTTTCTCCTTGCCCACAGGATAGCATCCTTTTGTTACTTGGGTTAAGGTTTTGAACTGTAGCGGGCGCATTCCCCGTCCCACCAGGCGGGACAACGGGGTATCTTCAAAAAATATTCTTTTTCAAAACTCCTTTTTTGTATTGAAAATAATCTCTAATAATTTTTACATGGTCAAAAGCAATCGGTGTGGGCAGATTCTTCGGATTGAAAACTCCGATATTTTTAGCATCATCGGCAGATTTTGGTGTACCGTTAGCTTTGGCAATAAAAACCGTTGTTACGGTGTGGTGCCGGGGATCACGGTCCGGATCCGAATAGGAATGAAACTGTTCAACCAGCCGGATATCCAGAGATGTTTCTTCTTTTGCCTCCCGGACTGCAGCGGCTTCCAGCGATTCACCATAATCAACGAAACCACCCGGCAATGCCCACCCATAAGGCGGGTTCTTCCTTTCAATCAGAACGATATTTGTGTTGAACTCAATAATAACATCAACCGTTACAAGCGGATTTCGGTATTTGCGGGCTTTCACAGGTTCAGAGTTCTCCGTTCAGGGTTGCTTTTTCTTCAAGCAATTCATTTCAATCACGAAAACGCGAAATAGGGAAAACACGAAAATTTATATTTTTTCTTATTTTCGTACTTTCGTGCTTTCGCGATAAAAAATCATTTTTTCGGTAGTATTTTGTATTTAGTGTCTGGTTATTTAACAAGCTGGTATATCGGCATATATTTAAAACAAAACACTAAATACTAAACACCAAACACCTGATGACTTCGACTTCTTACGAATTCATCAAGGTTTAAGACTCATAATTCGGGAGGTCCCGCGGGAATGACACAGGCAAACACCAGCGGTTCATCACCAGCGTTTCTGAACTGGTGCTCCTCATTGCCGGGAATAAAAACGGTATATCCCCGGGTTACCGGGACCCATTCTTTTTCACAAAGGATTTCACCTTTCCCTGCATGGATGATAATTTCATGTTCCCATTCATGGGAATGCATCGGGGAATAGCCTCCTGATGATAATTCGAAAAATCGCATACAAAAGTTTTTTGCTCCGTCATCTTTGCCGATAACGACTCTTCCAGTAACCCCTTTGACGGTATCGGTGTCGAAATGCTGGGGTTCGGCTTCAGTGTAGTGTATGATTTTCATTCAGTTCTCCTTATTATGATTTAAAATTATTTATAAAATCGTAATACGATTTTATAATCCGGTCAATTGCAAATTTGCTGACGGTTCAGATTGGGGTTAATTGTTAGTTGCACAATTTATGCGTTACTATTGACTTAACAATCAATTTAGGTTGGGATACAATGGTAGAGAGGTTAAAGGCGAATATAAAACCTGTTGAAATTTGTTGGTAATTTAACGTATGAAACCAGCGACTGGTAAAAGGATGGAAATCGGCTCAGAAAAGTGGAAGCGGCTGATCATTGATGGTGCCGGACATTTTGGTGTACGCATAAACCGGGATCAGGCACAGCAATTAGCCCTTCACGCGGCTTTAATGTTGAAATGGAACCGTACAACTAACCTTACCGCCATTACAGACTCAATGGATGTTGCGGTGAAACACTTTCTTGATTCCATTATCACGGGTCCTCTTATATCACCGGGGGCTACAGTGCTGGACATCGGATCAGGCGCCGGTTTTCCTGGAATTCCGCTGAAAATCGTGATACCATCACTGCAGGTTACGCTGATAGATGCTTCCCGTAAAAAGATCAGTTTTTTAAAACATGCGATCCGAACCTTAAATTTTGAAAACATTGAAGCCCATCATGTAAGGGCCGAAGATTTTGCTAAAAATCCTGCTGCTGCAAACCGCTTTGATGTCATTACATGTCGTGCGCTGTCGTCAATTAAAGATTTTGTGTTAATGGCAGCTCCGCTGCTGGCAGAAGACGGGGCTATTATCGCCTTAAAAGGTCCTGATTTGCAGCAGGAGATCGAAGTTCTTCAGCAACAGACCGATACCCATACCGGATTGCTGAGAATCGAAAATGTTCAATTTTCTTTAAAGGTGAAGACATACACACTTCCGTATCTTGAAACACAACGGTCGATTATTATTTTTAGAAAAGTTGATGGCTTCGTAAAAAGTCTTTTGTGAGCGACATCGTGCAAAATCATATTTTTTACGAGTTCATCAAGGTTTACTTTTGATACAGGAGGGTCTTATGAAAACTTCTTTTTCTTATCGTTCGGCAATGCGTCTAACATGCCTGGGGATGGCGTTGCTTGCTCTGTTTTGGATTGCCCCTCCAAAAGCTGATAGCCAGACCACCCGCGCCGTTGAGGTGACACCCGACAAGGAAAAACGCTCCTTGATTCGGTCTGTGGACGGTTATGCTTTTCTTTCTGAGGATATGACCCTGGCTGAAACACGAGCGACGGCCTTTGCCAATGCCAAACGGCAAGCTGTTGAAATGGTACGCACGTATATCAAATCCAAGACCAAGGTCGAAGATTTTGTGCTCAAGTCCGACAAGATCACCGCTTCCGCCGAAGGCGCTGTGACGATACTGGAACAGAAAGACCATGGCGTGGAAGACAATACGCGCTATCACGTCTGGATCAAGGCGGAGGTCGAATACGATCTGAAACCAAAAGGGCAGGGGGCTGAGGAACATGAAATGGATGCGGACGCCCCCTTGACGGTTAAAGTGTGGACGTCTAAAAAGCAATACAAAGACGGTGACAATATCAACATAGTTGTCCAGGGGAACCGTAATTTTTACGCCCGGATCGTAAACATTTCCTCGGATGGTACTATTATTCAGCTTTTGCCCAATGCATATCGAAAAATCAACTTTTTTGAAGCCGGCAGAATTTACAAGATTCCGGACCGGGGGGATCTTTTTACACTGACGGTCAGCCCCCCCTATGGTGAAGATCAGATTGTCGTCTATGCCAGCCAGGTTCCCCTGGGAAGAGTAGATATGGAGGAGATCGGCCAGGGATTATCCCGCTACAAGGGAACCCGCTCGGCTTTTGCCGCAAAGACCCGCGGCATCGCCGTAGTGAGCGGCGCTGCGGATACTGAATCGGGAGCTGAATTTTATGAGGCTGCCTGGAAATTCAGAACCGGAAAATAGTATTTACCAATCAAATTTATTTTCATTGCCACTAAGGCACCAAGGCAATCAAGAGTGAGCAGTCATCAGTGAGAAGTGATCAGTAAGGAAAACTGATTACTGATAACCGATAACTGATCACTGATATTTGTGCCTTGGTGCCTTGGTGGCAAATGTCTTTTTTGGTTTAGGTTTATCCGGGGTTGGGTTGCAAGGCAAACTATGTATGGACATGACCAAAACATTCTGATATCTAAGCAGAAATAGCTAATCTATGTAAAAAGGAGAGAAATAATGACAAGTGATGCCCAGCAGCAGATTGATTTTACGGTGAGCCGCGACAATCTTTACAGAGAGGAATCTTTTACTGACATCAAAGTTGCTGCAATCCGGCGACTTGTGCCTGTTAAGCCCGATGG
>JAQYVG010000043.1:14653-15868 GCA_030145595.1 Desulfobacterales bacterium
AATCTTTACAGAGAGGAATCTTTTACTGACATCAAAGTTGCTGCAATCCGGCGACTTGTGCCTGTTAAGCCCGATGGATCGGATGATGAAAGCCGTACCACCATGTTTATGGCACAGACTCAGATAATGACGCCCGGAGGACCTTTTCTTCTACAGGCTATGCTGAAGGCTGAAACAATTGAAGAAGCCATGGATGAGTTCCCGGCGGCAATGCAAGCACAAATGAATAAAATGATTGCCGAGGCTAAACAACAACAGGAAAAACAAGACTCGCAGATAATAACATAGGATATATCCATGAAAGTACCAGCAGCTATTATCTCATTTTCTCAAAGCGAAAAGGTTAAATCAGGTATCATCTGGCTTACTCAGACACTTGAGTTATTGACGGGTCTTTCACTTGCAGAACAGCATGGCGCGGAAAGAATAATTAAAATGCTTACTGATATGATCTCTCATGAGATCCGCGTTGCCAAGAACCTGACCAAAGAGGCCTTGTGGGATGATGTTTCCAAACATCTCGACATGGCTCAAGTCATGATCAATTCTCAAATGGCACCGGAGGCCGGATTTCATCTGACTCAGGCACTCACTCAGGTAACCAGCATGGCTCAGCGTTCAATGACTGTCTTAAAAGATGAAGGACTGCTTTAAAGAGATTATGCAAGAGTTCGCCACTACAAACCCTTCTTTTTATCCGGTTCAGCCCCAAGTGGCGGTGGGGGCCATTGTATTCAAGGACGACAAAGTCTTGCTGGTTCTAAGGGCCAATCCTCCGGCCAAAGAACAGTGGGCCATTCCCGGCGGTAGAGTGGAACTGGGAGAGACCCTCCAGGAAGCCGCGGAAAGGGAGATTAAAGAAGAGACCGGCATTACCATCCGAGCCCGAGAACCTGTTTTCACATTTGATGTTATTGATCGCGATGATGCAAAACGTGTGCGGTTCCATTATGTAATTGTCGATCTGGCGGCTGATTATATTAGCGGTGAACCACAACCGGGCGATGATGCCTTAGGCGCCCGCTGGATTTCCCCCGACAAGCTGAATACGCTGCCGGTGAGCCCAACGACTTTGAAACTATTAAGGCAGCATTACAATTTCGGGACTTAAACCCTGATGGCGTTGTAAAAAGTCCCATCTGCACCCCCGACCCCTGACAACTTTCAAGGTAGAACGCAGATGACACGGATTTTGCAGATTTTCACGGATTTTAT
>JAQYVG010000440.1 GCA_030145595.1 Desulfobacterales bacterium
ACAACTATGAGAACGATAAGCAGGGCTGGTATGCCGGACCAGGGCCCCAAAACCACATCACAGATTAGCTCGGTTGACAACCCCGCCACCAGAGCGGTACGGTCACGCCAGGAGACCCCGGACGCAATGACACCGACAACGGCGCCCACCCGGACACCGATTCCGGATAGCAGCCCGGGATCCATCTGAAGGCGCCGTCGGAAAACATCTCCCATCCCGGAAAGGTCCAAAACATGACCCACGATCAGGCCGAACATGGCCAGCAGCGCCACGTCCAAAAGGACCTTCACCATGTCGGCCGCAGTTCCTGCCGGCCGCACCGACGCATCCGTGTTGTCTGCCGGTGAGGGTGAGGGCAGCCGGCCTTCCCGGCTCAGTCTGGCGGCGGCGACTCCGAAAGCCAGGACCGTCGCCAGATGCACAATCCACAGCAACGTTGATGGCGCATTCAATTCCGGACCGACGGCTACCTGCGATAACACCAAGGGCAACAGTAAAGAGACGATGGTCAACGGCACCAATATCAGGGCCACCTTGCCTGCGGCCCCTACCAGCGGCAGCCAGCTTCGGTCCAGGGGCAGGTGGACAATGCCGGTTTCAAAACGGTGGATCGGCTCACGCAGCCTCGACAGCAAATTGTCACGTCTTTTCATCATCCAGCGCACCAGCATCCATAGCAATGCCAGAAGCAGTGCCCCCACGCAGAGCCACACGACTCCCGGTATGGCTCCCTGTATGGCTCCCTGTATGACTCCCAGTAGAAGCATCAGACAAGGGCCCGCCAAGACGAAGACATTGGAGAGAAGTATATGGGCGTATGCGGTTGCTAGAAAAAAGGTAAACAGGGCCAGCAGAACGAGGCAGCAGAGCCGAGTTGCGGCTGCGCGTCGGTCGGCAGTCAGCCTCCCACCAACGGCTGTGCCGCTGATCCCTTCTATCACGGCCCAACTGTGGCGGTTAGCCGGCTCTTGGAATAGATAGCAGGGAACAAACAGGGCGGCCCCATGTGAAGAACCGGGTCGCAGGTATTTCCCGACCGGCGGTCCTGCAGAGGGGGACCCGGTAGAAATGAGTTTTGCGGGGATAACCGCACGGGAGAGTTTCGGATGCTTGGTCCTATCAAGCATGTTGGTCCCTGTCTTCCGGTTGAAAGGGAGCCATCCCCGTTTGAGGGACAGGAAGTCAGCGGCCGTGGTCACGCCGCCCGGCCAATCCAGTTTGGAAAGCGTTTGCCCGGCGCGCTCCGGCTCGATGGCAAAAGGGATGTGGCTTATGTTGGTCATGGACGGTTCCTATCGGCCGGTGGAAACGTCACCAAACAGTTACAGAGGCCAGATCCGTGTTTGCTGCAGCGCAGCATTCCGGATTCGTCGAAGGAGAAAACCCCGTCGCCGGGGCAGTGATAGAGAAAACGCGGATCAAGAGGGCCTGGGGCCAAAGGGATTTCATCGGTTTGAGCCTCGATTTCGATATTCAAAACGGCCATCATTTGCTGCCGATAGCATTCCCTGGCACCGTGAGCGCTCGGGCGTTGGAGATGAATGGCCCGCCAGTCCTCGACGCCCATCTGGGCGATCGTGGCTGCCCATCCGGTGCCGATGAGCAGCAGCAAGAGGCATGCGAGCCGAAGCAGAGGGTTGGATATGGCCGAACGCAGCACGGAAACCATATCAATCGACCAGATGGTGTGAAAAGCCCGGCCGATTACCCGGAAGATTTGGCTTCCGAGGCCCTGGATTTCCAGGGCAAGGACCGCCGCGACGAGCAGGGCGAGGGTAATCAGTAGATCCTCCTAAGTTGGTTTTATGCGGGACACCACGCCGATGGCTCCTGTCCACACCTTTCCTTTTTTATCCAACGCCCATCAATAAATATTCTAACCTAATCAATCACAATATTTCAACCGTAC
>JAQYVG010000441.1 GCA_030145595.1 Desulfobacterales bacterium
AAAATCAGAACAATACTCAACCCCTGACGGGTTAAACTTCCAGCGAAACTGGATGGAAGTTGAATCTGGATTGTCGTCCTTGCCTCGTTAAACCTTAAATTGTTTGACCGGTGTCAGCAATCCAGATCAAAGCTCTGTGTTCTCTGCCTGCCCAATGGAATTAAGTTTTGGTTGTTATTCCATCGGGGTGAGAGATCAAAATATCCCGTAGCATGCAAGAAAAGCTTGCAATTTTATTGACAAAATGAGATGTTTTAATTAATGAATGAGTTTATTATTATAAATAGGCAAAAGATTTGTGTGCCTGTGAGGAACAATACAAACTGAAAATGGAGCTAACAAAGATTGATGATATTAGCTTAAAATAACCGGGTTTCTTTAATGAATTCCCCGGTTTTTTTTTGTCCAAATAAAATTGCGAAGCGATTATATAGTAGGAGTCTTGCAATGCGGATATGGTTGAGTTTTCTTGCGGTTGTTTTGTTGGTTTTGCCTATATGCCAGCCTGCAAATGCTGAGGATTTGAATATTCTAATCGCCCAGGAAGAGGCCGAGGAATCATTGGAGAATCCGGACGAGGAGCTGTCCGGTGTGTTTATAAAAGAAATTATCATTGAAGGCAACACGGTTATCGATACCGAAACCTTGAATAAAGTTATAGAGTCCTTCAAGGATAGAGAACTCACACTGGAAGAGATGAGTGAGCTGACGGATCTGCTTACCATTACTTACCAGGAAAAAGGTTACATCCTTGCAAGGGCCTATCTGCCGGAGCAGGAGTTACAGGACGGTATTTTAAAGATTACCATTGCCGAAGGAAAAATCGGCAAAATCAAGGTTTCCGGATATACTCATTATAAAGCCGATGTCATTAAACGTTATTTTGAGCAGCAGCAAGAGCATGGCATAATCAAAGAGTCGCTGCTTGAAAAAGGACTTTTGCTCTCTACCGACCTACCGAACGTTAAAACCACGGTTGTATTAAAAGAAGGCGAGAAACCGGGCGAAGTCGATGTTATTTTGGATACCAAAGACACTTCGACGGTAACGTTTGGTGTTGATATGAGCATTGATTACAATAACTTCGGATCAGATACAGTCGGAGAAGACCGCTTCGGCCTCGCTCTTGGGATCACGGACCACTACTGGGGGAGTCGGTTTGACATAAGGGCTGTTTCAGGCTCCACCCTCAACGATTCACTTTTAGGAAAAATTAAAAAAAGGTAAATATTCAAAGTTCGCTAATATCTCGTTAGGCACAGTATAATAAAGTTAATGCACTTTTTTGAACATTACAACGAAAATATCGTAAAATACGATTTAATAAATAAATTTCGATATAAAAACTTGACTAAAATACCAAAATTAAATTTTATTAGTTTACGATTTAATTTTAAAAAATCTGATTTAAAACAATTAATCGCTGCACTGATTGCTCTAGAATTGATCACTTTTCAGAAAGGCTCATTAATTGAATCTAAAGTTTCAAGTGTTTCTTTAAAGATTCGAGAAGGGCAACCTGTTGGCTGTAAAGTTGTGTTACGTCGCTTAAAAATGCTGGAATTTTTAACAAAATTGATTAATAAAATTGTTATTGAAAACAAAAAAATTAAACGTTCTAAAATCTTCAATTACAACTCATTTTCATTTAAAATATCTAATGTTTTAATCTTTAATGAGTTAGAAAAAAATTATCAATTTTTTAAAAATTTAAAAGGTTTAGATATTAATATCTCAACGACACCTACTGATTTTAAGAACTTTTTGTTCTTGTTAAAATCTCATAAAATAAAAGTTTAAAATAAAGCAAATGTAACTCAATTGGTAGAGTGTAACCTTGCCAAGGTTAAAGCTGAGGGTTCAAATCCCTTCTTTTGCTACTTTTACGGATA
>JAQYVG010000442.1 GCA_030145595.1 Desulfobacterales bacterium
GGCTGGACTTTGTGTGTCTGAATCAGGGTCAGCGTTTCAAACAGTTCATCCAGCGTTCCGAACCCGCCGGGAAATGCCACCAGGCTCTTAGCCCGCATTAGCAAATGCATCTTACGAACTGCAAAATAATG
Organism: Desulfobacterales bacterium; assembly: GCA_030145595.1. GTDB lineage: Bacteria > Desulfobacterota > Desulfobacteria > Desulfobacterales > UBA11574 > Desulfatibia_A. The sequence goes on from JAQYVG010000442.1 coordinate 132, forward strand.
GAATTGAAAATTTAAATCCGGCGTAATATAGGGGTTGGACGACTGTTCATGGGGCAAAACGATATTCATACCGATGCTTGGCATGCCGGCTTCATGGGCTCCGCGATTGGCTGCCTCCATAATGCCCGGGCCGCCGCCGGTGATCACAACCAGTTTGTCCTTGCCGGTGTTACTGGAAATCAGATGGCCCAATTTTCGCGCTTCGTCGTAATAGCGGCTGTTTTCAAGGACCCGACGGGCGGTTTCCACCTGGCGGGTCAGTAACGGATCCTGTTGGTTATTGCGGTGCTCAGCCTGGGCCGAAACCAAACGGTGCTGGGCGGTTTCCGGGTCCACAATTCGGGCACTGCCGAATACCACCACGGTTGACTCAATATGCTGTTCTTGCAGTATTAATTCCGGTTTGAGAAGCTCCAACTGCAACCTCACCGGGCGTAATTCATCTTGCAGGAGGAACTCCGGATCCTGAAATGCCAACCGGTATGAAGCAGATTTGCATTGCGGTGCTTCAGTATGCTTTTGAGCAGAAATTGCGGCTTCCTGAGCAGATGAAAATATTTTTTTTTTGCGGCTACTGATTGCCATATTAGATCCTCCCGGCGCAACAATTCAGATAATATAAAGTAATTTTTCGTTTTATTTAGCAAGACCTTCCTGCAGTATCAAGCTATTTCGTTCCAACCGGAACAAAGTCATACAATTAATCCGCCGGATCTGCATTTGAGCCAAGGTCTTCAACCCCCAAGAACAATTTGCAACCCTATGCATACTAGGTTTCAGGGCGGATTAATTATTTACAGAAAAATCTAAATGTTCTATCGTGTGCTTAACATTGACAAACCCGTAAAAAGTCCGAAACTCCGTCATGCCTGCGAAGGCAGGCATCCAGAACCATTTGAAAATACTGGATTCCCGCCTTCGCGGGAATGACGCTAAAGGAGGTTTTAAGATTTTTTACGAAACCATCAACCTTGGAACTCTGACGGACCGGATAATAAGAGCTAAAGGAGATTTTCAGACACCTAATTTTATGCCATTAAATATTTAAGGTATTCTTCCCGTCGAGAGCTTTTGGTCGAACGATCGATTTTTAAAAGGACGGGGCGAAGCGACATCCACAAATATTCATTTTTCAATTCCGGCTCGTCCGGATCAGGTTCTGGTATCGGTTGGTCGGCTACCCCAGAATATTCAGGGTGGTACCCAACATTTTATCCTGTGTTTGAAGAACCTTCATATTGGCTTCATAGGCGTGCTGGGTAACCATCATTTGCGGGAATTCTTCTGCCAGTTCCACATTAGAGGTCTCTTTTTCGACCATTTGATCGCCCTCAAGTTCCTGATACCGATGACCGGGCGTGTCAACACGATTCACATCGACCTGTACGTCACCATGATCGCCTTCTTTCAGGGTGGCCTTACTCTTTTTGAATCCTTCGGTGTTGACGTTGGCGACGTTATTGGACGTAACCTCCATTTGGGTTTTATAGGCTTGCAGCGCTGAAACTGTGCTGTTGACTGCAGAAATCATGGAGTCGCTCCCTTTAGAATATAAAATCCCACCAGACAGAAATACATCTCTTGGCGGGATTCAGTAAAATGTAGTCTATTACCTTTATGGATAACTTCGTCTCAGGGCCATCTAAAAACTTTCAAGGATAGGAATTTTTAAGGCCCCGGCGAAGCGAAATTTGCACTAAAAACTTCCCGGAATGCCGTTTTTCTCATGCGGCGCGATTC
>JAQYVG010000443.1 GCA_030145595.1 Desulfobacterales bacterium
GCTCATATGCATCCCTCCGTTTGCACCTAAAAACTGCATGAATAATTTTGAAAAATATGGACAAGTCGATACACGGTAATAAAGTGCGTCCAGACTACCTTGAAATATGATCTATCTAACTATTAACATTAAATATATATTCCTTTTTAAAATTATTCATGCAGTTTTTAAGTGCAACCAAACTCCCGGTTAAAGAATCCGCCGTTGCAAAACATGATACGCTCGCGCGCCGGCCTCATAAAAAAGTCCTCGCAAACCTCGCATATAAATATTTTTCTGTTTTGTTACCGGTAACGGAATATCCTGTTCAGAGCCATTCAGGGTATATTCGGCCAGCAATTTTCCGAATACGGTACCCGGCCCGATTCCCCGTCCGTTATAGCTGGTAACCGTAACCATATTATTATCCAGTATGTGAAATCTAGGTATGTGATCAATTGTCATGGCAATACGGCCGCTCCATCCGTACTCCAGCGTTGTTGGGCCAACCTGCGGAAAAACCTTTTTGATAGTTCGATGGGTCCACTTTTCATGGAGCGTATAAGCCAGATTCTCCACTTGGCCCGCACTTCCAACAATAAGACGCCCAGCCTGATCAAGACGATATGACGATAAAATCAGATTGGTATCCCAGGCACCCTGGCCACCTGGCAAAATAGTTTTACGCACCTTTTCCGGCAAGGGTGACGTGGCGAACTGAAAGAAGTTATAAGGAATAATAGCTTTCCTGTTCTTTTCGAATGCATATTCCGGATACCCTTGAACGGCCAGAATGACCGACTTCGCAATAATCCGGCCAGAGGGTGTGGACAGCCTCCAGGCATTTGATTCTCGTATATAATCAATGACAGGAGAATAGCCATAGAGATTGGCGCCTGCCTGTTGTGCCGCCCTGGCAAGCCCATATGCATACGCCAGCGGCTGGACGGTTCCTGCCCGCTCATCCAAAAGTGCGCCATAAAAGGATTCGCTGCCGATTTTTGGCGCCGCTTCTTCGCGACCAAACAGTTTTACAGACGCACCCCTGTCTTTCCACTGCGCTTCCCGTTGTTGAAGTGCCCGATAACCCCCGGGTGAATGAGCACAATGTAAGGTGCCTTTACGAATTGACTCACATTGTATGCCATGCTTTTCAATCAGCTTGAAAACCAGATCCGGAGAATGACCGAGAACGTTGACCAGACGGCTTCCGTACTCCGGGCCGACTTTTTTCTCTACCTCCTCGGGCATTAGCCACAAACCCGCATTCACCAGCCCCACATTTCTGCCGGCTCCGCCAAAACCGATTTCATTTGCTTCCAACAGGACCACGTTTGCACCTGCCTCAGCAAGATGCAGCGTTGCAGACAATCCCGTGTAACCGCCGCCAATTACAGCAACATCCGTTTTTATCTCACCTTCAAGTGCTCTTAATAAAAGCGGTTGCGGAGCAGTGACCTTCCACAAAACATGACTTAATGGTTTATCCTTCAGAAGCCATCTCCCTTTATTCGGATTCGTTTAGATAAATTGTTTGATCATCTCATCCGTAAATTCGTCCACCGTATCCGGGGTGACGCCGTAGCCTAATGCGGCCGCTTCCGCGTGCCTCACCATGTCCGGATGGTTAAGGTCGTTTAAATTGGAAAAAATACCTGTCCGCCGGCCCACACGGTAAAGCATTTGCTTTTCCGGCCCCATGGCCAAAAATTTCTTGATCGGAGCGATCATGGCGGATTTGTCTTGGGGCAGGACGCCTTCCACCTCCTGGAAAAGATTGAGGATATGATCGCTTTTTAGGGTACTGGTGATCCCTTCCAGATTCTCAAGGAAAAGCAAAAGCTCTCGGGCGGTTTCCACATCATTTAGCTT
>JAQYVG010000444.1 GCA_030145595.1 Desulfobacterales bacterium
AATCCCAACCCGATTCGAAAAAATGGAAACAGAAACATCTTTTGTCCTCTTTATGGTGATTGTCTGGATCATGCTGCCAAACTTCACTGGGAATCTTGGGCTTGTTTCGACTGCCATCATAAGCAGATGAAAGCAACTGGAGTAGAAGGGCCGTTTTTATCCGGAGATACGACGCCATATTATACAATTTCTTCAGAGGTTTATCGGCAAGTAGGATAGAATGGCCGATTTATACCTTGAACGGTTAAAATTTGCGCTTTTAGATTCTTAAATTTAGACGGAATAATCAAGTTGCCTCATTGATGATTTTCGATTGATGATTGACGGAGCGAAGCGTAGATCCCGCTTTATCGGGGATGATTTAAGGATGGCAGTCATTTTTATATAAATTGATGGAGCGACACGCGGCGCAAGCGCCTGCGCTGCGCGAGCGACTTCTATCAATCAACAATCATCAGTCATAAATCTATCACTTTCCTGAAATCCGGGTTGGTGAAAAGTTGAAACAACAAGACGCAGTTTATTGCCGTGTATAGTATAGAAGGGAGACTAAATAGAGCAATGGTAAACCTTAAATTAAGATCAAGCCAGTGGATTGTTGATGAACATAATAATATCATCATAGGCAAGGGCCGCATGGAAATTTTGGAGAACATCGAAAAGACCGGTTCAATGAATCAGGTGGCCAAACAGATGAAAATGTCTTATAAGGCGGTTTGGAGTAAAATCAAAGCTACTGAAAAGAACTTAAACGCAAAAATAGTGCATGCCGATAGAAAAAACGGCTCGCGCCTATCCAGGGAAGGTAAGGAATTGATAAAGAAATACAAGCTTTTATTAAAAGAATGTATGTCTTCTGACGATAAAATATTTGACAACATCTTTGGTAATAAAGATGATTGTATCCCAACAGTAACCAGTGCTGCTGAATGCGGTGTACAACCGGAGGTAGAGTTTGAGAGATAAAATGAGTAAAGATAGCAATCATAACAAATCTTTAGATATGATCTGGAGAAAACCATCCCCTGTTGTTTCAGTTGTCGGTTATTCCGGATCAGGGAAAACCACTTTACTGGAAAAACTGATTTCTGAACTAAAAGATCGCGGCTATGCCGTGGGGACCATAAAACATGACGTGCACGGTTTTGAAATGGATAAACCGGGCAAGGACAGCTGGCGGCATAAAAAGGCCGGCGCATCTGCTACCATAATATCTTCACCCTTTCAGATAGGTATGGTCAGGGATGTGGAGCACGATCACAGTCCTGAAGAACTTATGGCGCTTATACCCGATATGGATATTATTCTAACCGAAGGTTACAAAAAAGAAAACCTGCCGAAGTTGGAGGTTTTCAGGTCAAAGGTTCACAAAGCCCCTTTATTCAAGGGTGATAAGAGCTTACTGGCACTGATAAGCGACGATCCGATTGATTTGGGCGTGCCTCGATTTTCTCTCGGCGACGGCCCAAAATTGGCTGATTTTCTGATAAGGCATTTTAACCTTGCACAGGCTGTTGCTTTAACTCGCACAAAGGCCGCTTTATGTAAGCAATGATTCCAAGCTCAAAGGATATGGATTTGTTTTAGTTCAGACCAGGTCATTCATTAGATGTAACCGTTTATGGGTTCAGGGTTCAGGGGTTCAGGGTTAATCGCTTCAGGCTTCGCCTCCGGCTTCGACCCGACAAGACGACCCGACAGGTCGCTCCGCCAGTTTATAAATTGGCAGAATACCTTATTCAAAATTCGATGTTGGACGTTCGATGTTCGATGTTCATCTTTTTTCATTCCCTTTTGAGTGGCTATCCGGGACATCTATAAATAAGTAAATAAC
>JAQYVG010000445.1 GCA_030145595.1 Desulfobacterales bacterium
ATTGGAAACTGATTAGTGTTCAAAAGTGCTTATGGATCAAAAGAGCCATTTAAGGCTTAAAAGGACCAGAAGCTATTATCAAACCAAATTTTTTCTCGTAAGGCTTTGTCGATATCCAGAAGAAAGCTCAGATGTTCACGTTCCCAACGCGTCAGCCATGCATACAGGGCTTTGGCTTCGGGATCGGTCGCTGTTTCAGCGTTTTCGGAGTAAAGCTTGACGGCACGCTCTTCCATTGCTATCGCGGCTGAAATTGCGGCGGCTTCAAAGCCGGCAGCGGAGATTTTTTCCTTGATTTCCTGCGTCAGCACTTTGGAAGCCATTTGGCTGGTGTCGGTGTCATCAAAACTTCCTTGAACAAACTTCTTATCCCGGTTATATGCCTTAAACTGCTCGGTAAGTGTTTTGATATGTTTTTGTTCTTCATCCGCCATCATCTCGAAAACATCTCTGACAGCGCTGTTTTCGGCCTGTTCGGCGAATTTTTTGTAAAAAGCCTTGCCTCTTGTTTCCAGCAAAATAGCCTGTTTTAATATATCTAAAACATTGTTTTCTTCCATTTTTATATATCACCCACCTGTTTTTGTGGTTTTAAGGATCTCAACAATCTCGGCCGGTTCCAGCCGTTTGGTATAATCGCTATCCACAAAAGCGTGGATAATGGTGCCGTTGGTGTCGATCACATAGGTCGCCGGCATCGGCAGCTCAAAGGTGTCATCACCATTGTAAGCAGGGATGTCAATGCCGAAGCTTGCGTATATGGGACGCAGCTCTTCCGCCAGAGAGAACACCAGGCCAAAGTCACGGGCAACTTTATTGCCGACATCGCTCAGCACCTCAAAGGCCAGAGCGTGTTTTTCGGCGGTTGAGAGAGATTTATCGGGCAACTCAGGCGCCACGGTGACAAGCTGTGCACCGAGGGCCTTGATTTCAGGAAGCGTAAGCTGCAATGACCGCAGCTCTAAGTTACAGTACGGTCACCAGCCGCCGCGGTAGAAACTGAGCACCACGGGTCCGTTGGCCAGCAGGCCGGCCGACGATATTTGCTCGCCTTTGGCGTTGGGAAGCGTAAAGGACGGCGCTTTATCACCGGCTTTGAGGCTGTTGTCTTCTATACCGGACTGCTTGAGCCGTTCAGTGTCGGCTGCCATCAGACTCTTGATTTCCGGTGGAATACGTTCGCTGGATTGTGCGATCAAATTATCGATATCTGCTTTTAAGCTCATGTCTGACCTCCTTTGTTTTAAAAGTGGCGGGTCTGTTCTATTACCATAGCAATACCTTAATTAATTTCCATCCATAAATGGCTATTTTTCCGATGAGCGGCGTTCTCTCTCCGAGGCGTAGGCTCTACGAGCCGGAGGCCGCGGGTTTCCGCCCTCGACGTACTAAAGTACGCCTCCCCGCCAAATACATGCGGGACAAGCGGGCGAAAACCCTTGTGCGGCCTTGCTCATCGACCCTGATTTTATAATTTGGCCCTCATTTATGAATTGGAAACTGCTTAGTGCCCGAATTTCCTGACGGATGGGTGCTAATTAGAATTAAATTGTGGGTTTATCTGATGAAGGAAGACCATAAACAGGACTTTGTCGATGTGGCCATATTGGAAAATATCATCGAAGCACAGGTGATCGAATCCATTTTGACTGAACAAGATATTCCCCACCGAATTCGCTCATACCATGATACGGCTTATGACGGTCTGTTTCAGGTTCAAAAGGGGTGGGGGCAGTTATGCGCTCCGCATACTTACAAACAGGAGATTCTTGACATTCTTAATGATATAAGGTCTCAAAACCATAAAGCCTAAAACGT
>JAQYVG010000446.1 GCA_030145595.1 Desulfobacterales bacterium
AAACCCTTGTGCGGCCTTGCTCATCGAAAAAATATCTCATTTATGAATTGGAAACTAAATAGTGCTCAACTGCCATATGTCGGGGAGTTTTCATTGTTAAGCCGCTTCATGGATAATCATCCATTGCGCTAGTTCATAGAGCTTTGCGATAAAAACCCCCTTACTTCTGATTTAGTTATAAAAAATTTGGTTTTCTTGGTCCGGATCGCTACGGAGATTAACTATGAAAAAAATAGTTGTTGTTTTAATGGCTATCGTCATGGCATTAGCTGCCTGCACTTCGATGCAGGAGGGTAAAGAGCTTTTTGAAAAAAAGTGCGTTAAATGCCATGCGCTCGAGAAATCTTTAAGTGCGACCAAGGATTTGGCGGGGTGGGAGAAAACAACTAAGGCAATGATAAGATACTCCGATGGAAGGATAACGGAAAAAGACGCTAAAAAAATTGCCAAATATCTGGCCGGCCGAAAGTAACCGTTCAGGGGTTTCCGCCTTCGCCGGGCTCCCGCCTTCGCAATGCTATGGCGCGGGAACACGGCGGGACAGGCAGGGTTCAGGGGTCAATGGAACGCGGATAACACAGATTAAAACGGATCTACACAGATACAGATAAAATAATATATAATCCGTGAAAATCTGCAAAATCCGTGTCATCTGTGTTCTACCTAAACTGATTGGTTCAGGGGTTCAGAGTTAGTTGACAATAAACCCTTTTGAGTAGTGATCAATCAGCCGGCCGTCTTGTTGCCGGGTAACAATCAAACCCTCCACGTCGTCGAGTTCGTTGATCAGCGCAAGGCCTTTTTGAGGGCCCAGAACCATGACTGCGGTTGACAATCCATCTGCAAATGTACAGTCGTCGGCCACAATTGAAACACTTACAACCCCGTTCGATATTGGATATCCGCTGCGGGGATCCAGTATATGCGAATAACGCTTGCCGTCTACTTCGAAATAGTTTCTGTAGTCACCGCTGGTTGCAAACGCTTTGTTATGTAAGTTTATCACTTTGTAAATCTGGTCGTAGGGCGCATCTTTTTGGGGCCGGTTGATGCCGACTCTCCAGGGTTTGCCGTCTTTTCTATGGCCGGATGCAAAGACCTCACCTCCAATTTCAACCAGAAAATTTTCAATGCCCATTTTTTTGATCAGCGTCGTGACCTGATCGACGCCATACCCTTTTGCAATGGAAGCAAGGTCAAGGGATATGGAGGCTTTGTGTTTGATCAGGAAGCGGTCGGAAGAAATTTCAATCTGATTGAATCCGATATTAGCCAGTTGCCCCTGAATTTCAGCTTTTTCGGGGATGCTATTTTTATTTTTAGTACTGTCAAATCCCCACAGGCTTAACAGCGGTTTTACAGTGCCGTCCCAGGCACCATCGGTTAGCTCGTAAATTTTTTGAGCAATGATCATGACCTGCCAAAAATCGTCGGAAATAATAATTTTTTGGCCGGCAAGCTCCCAGGCATTGAAACGGCTGATTTCGCTGTCTTTTCTGTAAGTGGACATGCTGCGATTAATATCCTCGAGCCGTCTGTCAATTTTGGTTTGAAGGCCGGCCGTATCTAAAAAATATCCGGCAACAACCGTAATGTGGTAGGTTGTTCCCATGGTTTTTCCTGAAAGCTGAACTTCTTTTTGGGTTCCGCATCCAACCAGAAAAAGGACGAGAAACGTCAGAAAAATTGTCAGGATATTTCTTGAATTAGAATAAAGATTATACACGTCGTTTCCTATCCCGGATAAACCGTACAAGAAAAATATCACGAAAGCACCCCGGTACGACAGGCTCCGCCTACGGGGCAGGCGAAAGT
>JAQYVG010000447.1 GCA_030145595.1 Desulfobacterales bacterium
GAAGATCCGGTTTAGCCCGCTCTGTACAAGGACTTGATCGGCACTCCGGCTGCTGCCTGTTATACACATTTCGGATATTGACTCACCGAGATCATGCATCAGAACCTGCAGGGTGGCATCCTGTGAGGCTGCTGTTTTGGCATGCGATGAATAAAAAACGTGGACATGATCATGGTTAGCCGGCCCCAATCTGTAGCTTTTGCCCGCAAAATGTCGCTGGATACCGGCAACATCATCTTCAAAGTCGGCAGGCTGCATTTGGGGAAACATGAAGTTTTTGCGTTCATAAAAAACCATGGCCACTTTCTGTTTGTCTGCAATTTTAAGGATTTCAGGCACGGCATTAATAAGGCTTGTTTGCCCGCAGGTAATCATCAGGATGCGGTCTTCCCATACAAAAAGACTCGATTCAGACAATATGTAGGCATCCAGATAATTATTTGATTTCTTACTGATAATTTCCGCCCGGCCCGCTTTGACAACTCTTTCCCAGCGTCTGTCGCTATTGTCTCGCAGGCCGGGCTGCGGGGAGAAAAGGATGATTTCGAGCTTCTTTTCAGGCCCTTCGAATTGTGCTGCCTGTGTATGCAAAGGCTTACCTTTATAAAAACGAATTGCGATTTTATGGAACTCCCGCAAGCCCCTCTATGGCAGGATTTCAGCTTTTGGCGAATTCAACTATTCAATAGAATACATCGACTCGAAGCGCTCATATTCCGATGCCGTTTGCAGCCCTCTTGCTTTGAGCATCAAAACGATCTTTTCGTCATTAAATCTAAGATAGGGATTAATTTTGAATTCGTCTTGCAGTGTTGAACGCACGTGCGCCGGGTCGTACGTCTCTAAAAAATGGTCTATATCGGGGTTGCCGGGTTCCAGGGACTTGGCAAAAGCCAACGATTCCTGCACATAATCGTGCCCGGCATATATTACGGTCTCAGCGGGAAACGCCATTAACATTTTGATCGAATTAAAAAACCCTTTAAGGTCTCCGGAAAAACAGTTTCCGATGGTACCGTTAAAGAGCGTGTCACCGGCGATAAGAGTGTTGCCAAAACCGAAGGTAACTGAATCTTTTGTGTGCCCCGGGGTTTGGTAGACATCGATTTTCAAATCTTCAAGCTCGATGATCCGAGCGCGATGCAGGGCTGCACCGTCCAGATATTCAGCGCCGGAAGCGGCCAGAAGAGCCGTGTTCCCCGTAGTGTGGTCCGCGTGAGCATGGGTGTTGGTTACCCATTTCAAGCTAAGACCTTTGTCGGCGATAAAATCAAGGATGGCGTCCGCCGCCCCGCCGTCAATGGCGCCGGCCAGTTGTTTGCCGTATACCAAGTAACCCAAGTTGTCAGTTGAATATCTAAATTGTTTGATGTTCATGGTCCGCACCTTCAAATATTAGAGTCAATATTGCGTGGGCATATTACCTTTATCGAGACAAAAATTCAAGCTGCTTTGATTTACTTAAAATCATTATAAGAGAAACAATGTTGATGACCCCTGTGATTATAAGTACTTGCGATATTTTTTTTTTTGATTTAGAAGATGAAATGTTCTTATGGACACCACAACTTAAAACGCGTAACGCGCAACACGTAACCGCCAACTGAGCTTGATTCAATTGGGATAAAACAATTATGTCTAATATATTCATTGTAATTTACATTTTTTTATTCGGTATGTGCATCGGAAGTTTTATGAACGTTTGCATTTACCGGCTTCCACTTGAAAAATCTGTTGCCGACCCCCCGCGTTCATTATGTCCCAGCTGCGGTAACATGATAAAGTATTACGATAATATTCCTGTCTTAAGTTAT
>JAQYVG010000448.1 GCA_030145595.1 Desulfobacterales bacterium
TTTTTACTTATTTATGGATGTCCCGGATAGCTAATAGTCGGTTGCCATGGCCCGACCCCAAAGGCTTTTCACTAAAGGATGAATAGAATTTTATAATTTAAGGGGCGTCCCGGAAGACATCTATTCGAGTGTTCAAGGGTAGTTACTTCTCAGGAATCAGTTAGTCAAGGACGTCCCCAAGGTTCTCATCGGCCGATAGTCTTAAGTTGCTGCTCTTACCGACTATGATCAAACTGTGTTGACACTTCAATAGTACATGTATAATATTACAGTATTTCTGCAAGAACTGGATAGGTTACTACTGTAAGGAGGTTTCTCATGACGAATTTAGAATCTCTGGCTAAAGACCTGCATATGAAGCCTGAAGTGCTGATAAAAGTAAGCGTCGAAAGATTTTTGAAACACAAGCTGAAGGTCATAGAATCGGAACTGTTCGGTATGGCAAAAAGATATGGAGTTACTAGCGTCACTGATTTCGACAAAATGGTAAAAGAAGGAAGGTTTCATGAAGAGGATGCATTCGATGATTATTTTAAGTTTGACAATCTTGAAGCAGAGAGAGATCGAATATTGAATCATCTGGGAAAGCTGTAGTGGTGCCTATAGAAAAATTGGCAAGAATTGCTGAATTCGAAAAGGATATTGAACAAGGCTTTCGGAGTTTTATGAGATGGGTAAGGTCAAAATCAGAGTGCCGCAGCTAATCAAGAATAACCTGCTGGGAATCAAGCCTCCCAAATCGCCCCCTCCAGCAGTCGTGTTGTCGTTTCTCCTCCCCTCCCCTCCTCGCCTGAGCGTCTCGCGATGGAGGGCAGGAGGCAACTGAGAAAACAAAAAAAGAATCCTGTCAAAAACCTAACCACGAATTAACACGAATTAACACGAATGAAAAAGGTATATATCCCGTAGAAGAATTGTTTTGATTAATCCGTGTTCATCCGTGTTGATTCGCGGTTGATTATAAAAATTGTTTTGATTAATTCGTGAAAATTCGTGCCCATTCGTGGCCAAATATATTTTGCAAGATCCCGGCCACGAATTAACACGAATGAACACGAATGAAATCGGCGATTTTACTAAGAAATTAACGCAATTTCGGAAACTATTGATCGAAACATCGATTTTTTGAAGGTTATGCAAAGGTCTCAACTTATGCCACGCCAAACCAGACTTGATGCTTCCGGTGTCCTGCAGCATGTAATGGCCCGATGGATTGAACGAAGAGATATCTTTAGGGACGATAAGGATCGCACTTCCTCTTTGGAGCGACTCGCCGTGATCTTTGATGAGTCGTAGGCTCAGTGTTATGCATGGGCATTGGTCCCGAACCACATATCCTGTTGCGTACCGGCCCCACACCCCTCAGCAAGGTCATGCGTCGATTAATTACTGGCTATGCTGTGACGTTTACCAGCGTCCCCCATGCCCTTTAGGAAGAGGGAAAAATGCTTGACAACAACCAAAGAAATATTAGAATATTTACAATAAAGACAAAAGGTAATAGCATCCCCTATAGCGGAATAAGGAGGTAGTCAATATGGAAGTTTCAACACCATTATCCCCTGAATCATTAACTGCTGTTGAGATTTTGGAAAGTATAAGTGCAATCCATCGGAATCAAGCCTTAGAAATGTTAAGAAATTTTGCACACGAACTTCGCAGTGAACAGAAATGGGAGGAATTGTATTCAAAGCATCCTGGGCCGATGAAAAAAATGGCGAAACAGGCTCTTAAAGAACACAGAGAAGGAAAGAGCCAGGAATTGTAATGAATTCATTCACTGTAAAGTCGTATTGGAAATCGTATAAAGAGTT
>JAQYVG010000449.1 GCA_030145595.1 Desulfobacterales bacterium
GAGACATTCATTTTGCATCGCATCCCTTTTAAGGAGTGATAAATGCGGCAGAAGTATGGCAAAAAGGTGCCGGCATGTCAATTGTTAAAGCAGCGGGGAATTGAAATTTAAAGTTGTGTTATGCGGTTAGATCAATCGTTTCTCCGGGTTGCGGTACAATTGCCGAAAACCCCTTGTTTTCAAGATGCTTTGCGAATGCAAGCGATTGAGCTTCCTCGCCGTGAACTACCGCAATTTTTTTAACCTGCAAATTAGATTCTTTGAGAAAACGGATCATTTCATCGCGATCCCCGTGGGCGCTGAAGCCGCCCAACTGGACGACGTCGGCCTTTAGCGGATACTCTTTGTTGAGAAACTTTACCAGCGGCGGCGGGCCTTTGCGGCCGGATGTTGCATAGTTAGTACCCAGTTCCAGAATGCGGCGGCCCAATGTGTTCTGGGCCATAAAACCGACGATCAGGATGGTATGGCGCGGGTTATGAATTTTGTGCCGCAGATGGTGCAGCACCCGCCCGGCTTCACACATTCCTGAAGCTGAGATAACGATATGCGATTTTTCTTCGCGGTTAAGGGCCATGGATTCTTCCACAGAGCCGACAAAATGAACCTGATCGAATGAAAACGGATTTTTACCCTTTTCAAGAAAGGTTGCATGCGTTTCCTTATCGTACACTTCCGGGTGTTCGCCGAATACCCGGGTGATATTGGTGGCCAGGGGGCTGTCCACATATACCGGCACCCGGGTTACTTCACCCTCGTCGTACAGCTCATGCAGCACGTAAAGCAGTTCCTGGGTTCTGCCGAACGCAAATGACGGAATAATAACGGTTCCTCCTCTATCAAAAGTTTCCGTTAAAACTTTTTTAAAGTGCGGTTTCAAATCCTTTACCGGCGCATGCAGGCGATCGCCGTAAGTGCTCTCCATAATCATCAGATCCACTTCCCGGTCGGTGTCTTCGAAATTTAGCACCGGATTTTTGATGATCGGTTTGTCGAATCTACCGAGGTCTCCGGTGTAGCAAACCGTCAGTTCTCGGTTGTTTTCGCGAACTTTTATCAAGGAAACGGCTGATCCAAGTATATGCCCGGCTTCGTAAAACGTACAGGTCGCATTCTCCCCGATCACAAATGGGCGCCGATAGGGATAGCCATCAAAAGAATCCAGCGCCGCTGCGGCATCTTCGGAAGAATAAAGGGGTTGGATACCCTCGAGCCGATGCTCGCCGATGAGCTCGTTGATTTTTGCGATATTGAGTTTATGGCCCTTGGTTTTTAAAAGCTTCTTGATGTTGTTTGATTTTTTTGAATGTTTTTTATTTCCAGGCTTGTTGGTTCTTTGGGAGGATAAAAAATTTCTCGCGATTTTATAATTGAGATAATCTGCATCAGATTCATGGATGTGAGCAGAGTCCATTAAAAGGTATTCACAGGCATCCGCTGTTGCACGGGTGCAAAATGTACGTCCATTAAAGTTGTTTTTAGTCAACAGAGGGATACGTCCCGAATGGTCGATATGAGCATGGGAAAGTACCGCATTGGTAATCGTTTGGGGGTCAAAAGGAAATGTGCGATTCTTGGCAGCCACCTCTTTACGACGTCCCTGAAACATGCCGCAATCCAGCAGGATTCTATCTGTTCCCGTTGATATCAGATGCATTGAGCCGGTAACTTCCCGTACAGCGCCATAAAATGTTATCTTCATAGATTCCTCCGTTATCAGTTAGTGTCCACCCAGGCATCCAAAATGAACACGATAGGTGTCCAATTCAGAAAT
>JAQYVG010000044.1 GCA_030145595.1 Desulfobacterales bacterium
TGTTATTCCGAGGATTATTTTTTGAGCATAACGCAGAGATTGGGCAAAAAGACCATTTATGGACGGACACTAGTTAGCTTATTATTAGTCGTTAGGGGCGCTCTTATACCCGGGCTGAGAAAATACCCTTAATACCTGACGTGGATAATGCCAACGGAGGGAAACGGCTGTAAGCGCGGAACCTTTTCCGTTCTTATCGGTAGCCGTTCCCTTAATCGGAAACGGTTTTTTTATTTTAAAGGTGGGTTAAAATGGATGATTCTCTGATCATTGCCGGCCGCCCTTTTTCTTCGCGACTGTTGATGGGTACCGGAAAATTCTCGTCGAATAACGTCATGCAAAAGGCCATCGAGGCCTCGGGTTCTGAAGTTGTCACCGTAGCCTTAAGAAGGGTGGATCTGGAAAATCCCGATGATGACCTTCTGAATGCCATCGACACCAGCCGTTATCTTCTGCTTCCCAACACCTCGGGTGCCAGAGATGCCCAAGAAGCGGTTAGGCTGGCCCGCCTGGCACGGGCAGCCGGTTGCGAACCCTGGGTCAAGCTGGAGGTTACTCCCGACCCTCACTATCTGCTCCCCGATCCCATCGAAACCCTTAAGGCCGCCGAAATCCTGGTAAAGGACGGCTTTGTGGTACTGCCCTATATCCATGCAGACCCGATCCTGGCCAAACGACTCGAGGAGATCGGCACGGCCACGGTTATGCCCCTGGGGTCACCCATCGGCTCAAAACAGGGCATTAACACCAGAGAATCCATTGAAATCATCATTGAAATGGCAAATGTTCCGGTAGTGGTGGATGCCGGCCTGGGAGCACCCTCCCATGCCGCCGAAGCCATGGAGATGGGGGCCGATGCCGTTTTGGTCAACACAGCCATTGCCGTGGCCGCAGACCCGGCATTAATGGCACAGGCTTTCAAAAAAGGGGTACAAGCCGGTCGTGAAGCCTTTCTGGCGGGGATCAGCACCCCGCAGAAAGCGGCCGCAGCTTCCAGCCCTTTGACTGGCTTTTTGAGGCAACCATAATATGAGTTTTTATGAAAAGATAAGCCGCTTGCGTTGGGAAGAGATTGAAAAACAGATCATGAGCTGCACCCCGGCTGACGTGGCCAGGGCGCTTGCGGCTCGATCTTTAGGAATGGATGGATTTATCAGCCTCCTGTCTCCGGCTGCGGAACAGGTCATGGAAGAGATGGCCCAAAGGGCTCATCGACTCACGCAACAGCGTTTCGGTCGGGTAATCAGTCTGTTTGCCCCGCTTTATCTTTCCAACGAATGTACCAATTCTTGTGTCTACTGCGGCTTTAATGTGCAAAATACTGTCGACCGCCTGACAATTACAGTCCAGCAGGCCGAGGCCGAAGCTTCTTTTCTGTATTCTCAGGGGTTTCGTCATATATTGCTGGTGTCCGGAGAAGCGCCGCAGGCCGTCACCATGGAGTATCTGACGAAAATATTGCAAAAATTGCGTCATCGGTTTTCCTCCATATCCATCGAACTCTATCCCATGCCGACCGGTGACTACCAAACTCTAATTTCAAACGGGGTGGACGGCCTGATCGTCTATCAGGAAACTTACAATGAACAGAGTTACCGTGATGTTCATCCGGCCGGCAGCAAGAGCAACTACCGCTGGCGGCTGGAAACGCCCGAAAGAGGTGGTGAGGCCGGATTTCGCCGTATCGGAATCGGCGCTCTTTTGGGACTTAACAACTGGCGCGTGGAAGGGTTTTATCTGGCGCTGCATGCCCGCTATCTTTTGCGCAATTTCTGGAAGTCACACATCACCATATCCTTTCCGCGCCTAAGGCCGGCCGCAGGTGAATATAAACCTCCTTATCCGGTATCAGACGCCCAGTTGCTCCAGCTTATCACCGCATTAAGGCTTTTGCTCCCGGACGCAGGTCTGGTTCTATCCACCCGCGAGCCGGCCTATCTCAGGGACAACCTGATCCCTGTGGGAATAACTTCCATGAGCGCCGGATCCTGCACCGCACCCGGCGGCTATGCTCATGAAGTTCAGGCCGCAGCCCAATTCGATATCGCCGATCACCGTTCACCTGAAGCCGTTGCCAAAAGTATCAAAGAGAAAGGCTATGACCCGGTCTGGAAAGATTGGGACGCGGCTTTTCTCCAGTAAACCTTGACCCGGATTTGTCTTGAACCAGCGGGAGTCGCCAGAGAAAAAGTCTGCGTTCCTCTGCGTGTATCTGCGGTTATGTCCATAATGATCTGAAAAAAGGCTCTTTGAGGAAAGAGAGAATGGAAATCACTGTAAATGGAGAAAAAAGAACTGGCTTGACCTCGCCGCTGACAGTTGCCGAACTGATCGAGCAGCTGGGGATCAACCCCAAATCGATTATCGTGGAGCTCAATTTTGAAATCGTGACCAAAAACAAAGTAAGCGAAACAACGGTCCGGGATGGAGATACCATTGAAATCATACGGCTGGTAGGTGGTGGCTAAATGCAACGGGAAGCCAGAAAAAATGCGTTTAAACAGGTCGACATATACCCCGTGACCTGTGAACGGCTGTCCAATGGAAGGTCCAATCTGGAGGTCTTAAAAGCGGTAATTCAGGGCGGCGCCAGGATCATTCAGCTGCGGGAAAAAGAATATTCCGGCAAAAAAATGTACGACCTGGCTTTGAAGTTCAGGGAAATTACAAACAAGGCGGGCGTTCTGCTGATTATCAACGATCACGTGGATATTGCCATGGCTGTTGAGGCCGACGGTGTTCATCTGGGCCAGGACGACTTTCCATTAAAAGCCGCCATCAAGATTGCGCCGCAACTGCTCATCGGCGCCTCCACGCATTCCCTTAAAGAGGCGATCCAGGCCCAAAAAGAGGGCGCGGACTACATCAATATCGGCCCCATCTTTCCCACCGGCACCAAGGAGGGAATAGAGCACTTTTTGGGCCCGGAGGCCATCGCCGCCATCAGCCCTGAAATCGATGTGCCCTTTACGGTAATGGGCGGCATCTCCGAGTCCAATATCGACCAGGTGCTTGCCAACGGCGCGCGGCGCGTGGCCATGGTGACAGCCATCACCCAGGCCCCCGACATTGCCGCCCAAGTAAAGTCCCTAAGAGAAAAAATTCAAAGCTATATTTGATGCATTCGTATTACCCATAAAAAAAGCAAGGCCCTGTACCAGGCCTTGCTTTCTACGTTCGGTTGAGCCTGAACCCATCCATTCGAGTACGGTGTCGCCCAAACGTTTGTACATATATTATCGGCACATTAAAATAATACTTTACACCTTTTTGCCAGCATTAAACCGGTTATCTGATTTAACCTGCTTTACCTGTTCATCAACCTCGGCCAGCCAACCGGTTTTAACTTCGGTCTGGGCATCGAATTCCGGTATATAAGGCTTTATGTCCAGCAGCGGCGTCCCATCAACAATATCGACGTTCTCGATTTCAAGGATATCTCCCTCAACCGCATTAAGCTTCACTATCGACAAACCAATGGAATTGGGCCGCCGGGGCGCCCTGGTGGCAAAAACACCCCGGAGCTGATCATCCAAAAAGGGGATAACATTCAAAGAATACCCTTGTGACAAATGAAGATGATAAATCAAAATAATATGAGAAAAGCCTTCCAAATCCTTTAGGCCGCCGATATAGTCCTTTTTGATTTTGACAGTGCCTCGCACTCCCTGGGCCCCGGATGGCTGAATCGGCATTCCTGCTTGCTTTTTAAACGGGGTGCGTATACTTCCGATAGGTTTGTATGTAATGTCGTCCATTTTAATTACTTTCCGTCTTTGTTTTTTTGTGCTTATAAATACTACAACACAGTAGGTGGTACTTTTTACGACGCCATCGACGTTGCATATCACAAAAATTGTATCTGGAGAAGCCTGATGAGCCCTCGTTATCGTTTTAATCGCCTGGAAATTGCCGGCTCCCTTGGAGATATAGGAACTCTGCTGCCCATGGCCATAGCAATGATTCTGATCAATGGCTTAAGTCCCACGGGCATGTTCTTTTCCATCGGTATATTTTTTATTATTTCAGGTCTTTATTATGGCATTACGGTTCCGGTCCAGCCCATGAAAGTCATCGGCGCCTATGCCATTGCAACCGCCATGACGTCATCCCAGATTATGGCTTCGGCCGCTTTGATGGGTATTTTTCTTTTGATCATCGGCGGAACCAACGCAATTACGCCCATAGGCAAATATACTCCCAAAGCCGTCGTCAGGGGCGTGCAGCTTTCCACCGGCTCCCTTTTGATGGCCCAGGGAGTCAAATTCATGTTAGGCACGTCCAAATTTCAAATGATACGACAGGCGGCTGAACCGTATCTGGCCTTGCAGTCTCTGGGACCGTTGCCGATTAGTGTCCTCATCGGAGTTGTCGGCGGCGCTTTAACACTTTTGCTGCTTGAAAACAAACGGTTTCCGGCCGGACTGGTGATCGTTTTGGGTGGAACTCTGCTGGGGCTGATTTTAGGCACTCATACAGGATTCGACAAGCTCAAACCAGGCCTTTATTTGCCGGACATACTGCCGTTCGGGTTTCCCGCTCAAGCTGATTTTACCTTCGCTTTTTTTGCCCTGGCACTTCCGCAGCTACCTATGACCATAGGAAATGCGGTTATTGCCAACGCCGACCTGTCCCATGAATACTTTGGTGATGATTCCAAAAAAGTTACCTATCGGGCCCTGACTATCAGCATGGCTCTGGCCAATTTTATGAGTTTTCTGGTGGGCGGCATGCCCCTTTGCCATGGTGCCGGCGGATTGGCCGCTCACTATCGCTTTGGAGCCCGGACCGCCGGTTCCAATCTGGTCATTGGAAGTGTTTTTCTGCTGATGGCGCTTTTTTTAGGCGTGCATGCACTTGCAATAATATATTTGGTACCCATGGGTGTGTTGGGTGTATTGCTGGTGTTTGCCGGCAGCCAGTTGGCCCTGACCGTCATCGATATGAAAGAACGCAAAGACCTTTTTGTCGTCCTGCTGATGCTCGGCATAACTCTGGCCTCAAATCTTGCGGTCGGATTCATGGTGGGGCTGGCTGTTGCTTACGCGTTAAAGTCGGACAGATTAAACGTATAAACCTAATTGAGTTAAAACTCAATGCGTCCGTTGTTTGTTGTCCGTTGTCAGTTGTAAATCAAGCTCGATTTGTCCGGCGTTATGATAACGCTTTGGCTGAAGATTCATAAATCAAGACTTTAACTCAATTGAGCGAAAATGCTCAATTGGGTGTCCTTTGTCTGTCGTCCGTTGCTAAGCAATAAGAAGCGAAAGTATATTTGAACTACAGGTAAAACACAAAAAGAGGCCCAAAGAACCTGTAAAACCACTGACTATGGACAACTGACCACAGACACCTGATCGAGTTTTGGCTCGATTAGGGTTAAATTAGCTACGGACAACAGACAACGAACAACGGACATCGAGCGTTCTGTTCGATTAGGATGATAGTTCTGTTTACATTTTCCGTTTCACAATTTACGAATTCAGCAATTCTAATTTGCCCATAAGTATTTCGAATTCGGCTTCCGGGATCTGATTCCAAGGACTGGTGGGAGCAAATTGAAGTGTAGACTTAACATCGGGAGCGAAGACTTTACCGGCAATAATCTTAGGCGCTGTCAGCCGATATTTGAATTCGCTGCCAAAATCCAGAATCAGATCCAGGTCATCGTTTTCTTCTGAAAGTTCCACCACCAGCGCATTGCGCACCAGGCCGCTTCCTTTTAGATGCTGTTTACCGCCTTTGCCGGTGTAGACCGTGATGACGGTCTTCTCCAGAGCCACGGCAGCATCGTCCTCAGCTATCAAAAAGGCCTGCTCTGCCAGATACGATGCGTTTTCGAAGGGGATCCAGTTACTCATAATGCTATTCCTTTAACAATTTACTATTCTGAATGAAAAGTTCAAACAAATACAAGGGAATAAAAAACGCATCCTCCGTCTCTTTAAAGCTTCTTTTTGTCACAACAACGAACTTTTTTGTATTATACCTTTTTGCAAAATTTCGCATTGCCAAAGGAACTGAGGATACCTTATTCTGAAATTTTACTTCCACAACAGCCTTTTTCTCCCCGGAGTCAACAATAAAATCGATCTCGGATTTACTTATGGTTCTAAAGTAAAAAAATCTTTCTTCCTCTGTATGATGTTTTAATGCCAGAAAGGCAAGATTCTCAGCTTCCTGACCGTTTATGTCGTCATAAGACGGCGGGAAACGATTCAGAATAAAATTGCGCAGCCCGTTATCATTTATAAAGATCTTTTTCATTTTTGATACTTCTTTTCTCGTATTTGTATGAAATGGCGCCAGAAAACGGCACACATATGTGCCTTGTAATATATCGAGATATTTATTCAGCGTGTTGATAGAAATCCCCAGTGTGTTTGCAAGAGAATGTTTGTTCAATAGATTGGAGGTTTCCGAGCAAAGCACTTTTAACAAGTTATTAAACGCACTGACATTTTCAACTTTGAGAAATGCGATAATATCCTTTTGAATGTAAGTTGAGATCAACTCCCTGATAAGCGTTTTTTTGAGGCTGTAATTTTCTGTGGTTAAAATTTCAGGGTAACCGCCAAATTGCGCAAACTGTGCAAACAGGATCTCTATTCTGGTCGCATGAACTTCATACAGCAGTTTCCATTTGTTGAAATTGTAAGGAGTTTTTCTAAACATATCCGCAATGCCGGGCTCCTTAAATCCAAGAAATTCGGTAAATGCAATGCGGTGGATAGGAAATTCAATCTTTCGCCCGGTCAGAAACTCGCTGTTTTTTGTAATTTCAAGAGATGATGAGCCGGAAACAATAAGCTGCATATTGTAGCGATATTTATCATATAAGACTTTTATAAATTTCCCCGCATTTTTAATATATTGAAATTCATCGATAAACACATAGACTAGGCCGGCGGATAGATCTGTTTCGCTCTCAAGACGGGCAATAAAATGCTGCGGTGTTTGAAAGATCGAGTGGTCAAAATCCTCGTCAGCGGAGATATAAAAAGTTTTTTTGCCCATACCGGACAAACGATTCTTTATATCCATCATAAGCGTGGTTTTGCCAACCTGTCTGGCACCTTTTAAAATCAGGACTTTCCCGCTATCAAGACAGTTGATTATTTCAGAAAGAATATCTCTATCAATATGCATCTTATCAATATCAATTTATCAATTCAATTCAATTATTAATTCAATTCAATTATCAATCAATAATTCTTATCAATTCAATATCAATTTCTTATCAATTTTAGTATAATTCAGAGTTTCTTCATTTTGTTTACGATCAATTGAGGATATAGTTTGACAGGATCCGAAAATGCGCTATGCGATTATTACCAACCCTGCTTCCGGCAGGATGACCGTCGACCGGAAGCGCTCTGAGCTGGCTAAAGCCGCACAAATTCTGGATGCCCAAATACACGGGCTGGATACCGGCTCAACTCAAGAGCTTGCTCAATGCGCTCAGGGGCTTGCCGCCCGTTACGACATACTTGTCGCTGCCGGTGGCGACGGAACCTTTTCCGACATTATCAATGCTGTCGATCCGGCGCAAACACCGGTTGCTTACCTCCCTCTGGGTACCGGCAACGCCATGCGATACGCCCTTAAATACAAAGGTGACCTGATCGATATTGCCATGCGCATTAGAGACGGCCGGATCCATAATTACGACCTGATCAACTGTGATGATAAAAAGCGCGCTTTTACAGTATCAGTCGGTATCGAAGGTACGGTCATAAGGCTTCGAGACCGCTATGTCGCCCAAGGCGCCGTTGGGTTAAAACCTTATCTTAAGGCCGTCTTGAGATCGTACTTCAAAGAATACAAACACACCGATGCCAGGATTACCATAGATGGCGAGGTGTTCGCGATGAAGAATCTGCTGAGCCTGATGATAGTCAAACATCCCTACTATGGTTATGGTATGAACGTTGTTCCAGGAGCCCGGTTCCATGACGGTCGCATGCATATCTGCTGCCTCGATTCCGGGCTGTTTAAATCTCTTCTTGGCGGGATAACCGCGTTCACTATCGGCAATCGTATCGGGCAATATTATACCGGCAGTCGGCTGACAGTAAAGTTGGACCGGCCTTTGGCCCTGCAATACAACGGTAATTCAGGTTGGGAAGCAGACGCTTTTACCTTTGAGGTTCTTCCCGGCGCATTGAAGATCAAACATTGAGGTTATCAATCATTTTGATTTGAAATTAAGTCAGCAACTTGAACAAAACCATAATTCTGAAACCTGCAGAGAAACACTCTTAAAAAAATGAGTCGTTCATTTAAGTCTAATCTTGTTCTTCATAAAATCCTGCTCCTGGTGGTTTTTTTTGGTATTGTATTTTTGATCTATTCAAACACCCTTGAAAACCCGTTCATTTTCGATGATGATTTTAATATTCAAAACAATTCTCATATTCGTTTACTCCGTCTGACATTCGGTGGTCTTAAACGTGCAGGGTTTGAAAGTCCGTCTTCAAATCGACCGGTTTCCAACATCAGCTTTGCCCTTAATTATTATTTTCACCAGTACAATCTTTTTGGATACCACCTGGTTAATATCCTGATTCATATTACAACAGGCATATTTCTCTATCTTTTCATAAAAATCAGCCTGAAGATATATCCGTTGAATTTTCTTGATCAACCTTTAAAATGGATTCCTTTTTTCGCAGCGTTAATCTGGCTGGTTCATCCGCTCCAAACACAAGCGGTTACGTATATCGTACAAAGGATGAGTAGCCTTGCAGCAATGTTTTATGTTTTGTCTTTTTTGCTATACGCCAAAGCTCGTCTTGAAGGGAAAAGGTGGGTAAAAGTTATGTTTTTTGCCGGTTGTACGACTTCCGGTATTCTGGCAATAGGCTCAAAGGAGACTGCTGTTACATTGCCTTTTTTTATTTTTCTATATGAGTGGTATTTTTTACAGGATTTGGATAGGGCCTGGTTGAAGCGCCATTTATTTCATTTTGCAGCAGCATTGACATTTATCTTTTTTGTCTCATTTCTATTTCTGGGAGGACATCCTATAGAAAAAATTTTGTCCGGTTACGCCACCCGTGATTTTACGTTGATGCAAAGGGTTATGACCGAGTTTCGGGTGGTAATATTTTATGTCAGCCTGATACTCTTTCCGCATCCGTCTCGGATGAATCTGGATCACGATTTCCCACTCTCTTTTTCTTTGATTGATCCTGTAAGCACCCTCTTTTCCATGATTCTTATTGCAGGTGCAATCGGACTCGCCGTGTACCTGGCTAAAAAAGACCGTTTGATCAGTTTCTGTATCCTCTGGTTTTTAGGCAATCTGCTCATCGAATCTTCGATAATAGGCCTTGAAATTGCATTTGAACACCGCACATATCTGCCTTCTATGTTCGTGAATCTACTGCTGGTTATTCTGTTTTATCGATATGTGCGTCGTGCATGGTTAAGGGTTGTGATTCTGTGTCTGCTGGTAGGGGTATTTTCCGTTTGGACATATACAAGAAACAGCGTGTGGCAGAGTGGTGTCAGCCTTTGGCGGGATTGTGTTGAAAAATCT
Organism: Desulfobacterales bacterium; assembly: GCA_030145595.1. Classification (GTDB taxonomy): domain Bacteria; phylum Desulfobacterota; class Desulfobacteria; order Desulfobacterales; family UBA11574; genus Desulfatibia_A. The sequence goes on from JAQYVG010000044.1 coordinate 9,545, forward strand.
CCGCATAAGGCCCGATCTCACTTAAACTTTGGAAACGCTCTGGTAGACCAGGGTTTGGTAGACGACGCAATCACGCATTATATAGAAGCGTTGCATATACGGCCCGGTTATGTGAAAGCACACGACAATTTGGGCGTTGCATTAGAAAGTCAAGGCCGGATAGGTGAAGCAATCAACCATTATTTGGAAGCGCTTAGTATAAAGCCTGATAATGAGAGAGCACATAACAATCTCGGGAATGCGCTAGTAAAGCAAGGAGAGATAGATGAAGCGATCAATCATTATTTAAAAGCATTGCGCATAAAACCTGAATATGAAAAAGCCCACTATAAGCTAGGGGCCGCATTGGCAAAGCGCGGCAGGACAGATGAGGCCATCGACCATTACATCAAAGCGCTGCGTTTAAAGCCGGCAAATGCGAGAGCACACAATAATCTGGGGGTTGCTCTGGAAAAGAGGGGCCAGGTAGACGAAGCTATCGACCATTATTTAAAAGCACTGCGTTTAAAGCCTGATTTTGAAGAAGCACACAATAATCTAGGCCTTGCTCTTGAGAGGCAAGATCGGATCGATGAAGCCATTGACCATTATTTAAGAGCGCTGCGTTTAAAACCCGATTTTGAAGAAGCACACAACAATCTAGGAGTTGCGCTTTTTCGTAAAGGGAATATAGAAGGGGCTATTGAGCATTTTCAAAAAGCATTGCGGTTGAACCCTAAAAGTGTTCACGTTAAAAATAACCTGAACAGAGCATTAGGATTTGTGGGAAGCCCATAATGATGCCACATTAAACCCTAATGGAATCCCGGTGTTGTTATCGCCATGCAGATAAACAGGAGATACCCGATTATGTCACATGGAGCTGATTCTGTTAAAAGTATATTTTTTGCTTTGGGCGCCAACTCGGCCATAGCCGTATCAAAGCTGGCTGCAGCTGCAATTACCGGCTCCGGTTCCATGATGGCTGAATCTGTGCATTCAATGGCGGACTGCGCTAACCAGCTGCTCTTGCTGCTGGGTATCAAGCACGCCAAACGCCCCCCGTCACCCGATTATCCGCTGGGTTTCGGCAAGGCCATTTACTTCTGGTCCTTTATCGTCGCGTTGATGCTGTTCAGTATGGGTGGTTTGTATTCCATTTATGAAGGCATCCACAAATTGCATCATCCTCAACCGCTAAGCTACCCCTATGTGGCCGTGGGCGTATTGCTGTTTTCCATCATTGCAGAAAGTATCTCCATGTGGGGCTGCTTGCGGGAAGTCAACAAGGAACGGCGAGGCCGCAGTTTGATGCGATGGTTCCGGGAAACCCGGCAGAGCGAGCTGCTGGTTGTTTTCGGTGAAGATCTGGCGGCACTTTTGGGTTTGAGCTTTGCACTGATCGCAGTTGTCCTCACCATGATAACCGGCAACCCCTTATATGATGCCGGGGGCAGTATTGTTATCGGGGCTCTGCTGCTTGTGATTGCATTAATGATTGGAATCGAAGTACAGGCCCTGTTGATCGGCCAGAGTGTCGAACCGGAACAGAGAGCTCAAATGCTCGAATTTTTGCAAAAGCGCGAGGAAATCGATCAGATCTTCAACCTGCTGACACTGCAACTGGGAAAGGACGTGATGGTGGCAATTAAGGCTAAAATGGCGGCCATGGACTCCGCCGAGGCCCTTGTAAAAGCAATCAATCGCTGTGAAGCAGATCTAAAACAGGCATTTCCTCAAGTATTATGGCTTTTTTTTGAACCCGATTTAGAGGATTAGTTCCCAATCCGGCCAAGCCGGAACCAGATTGACTATTGATGATTGTTGATTGATGATTTGTGGAATCGCTTCGCTCTGTCATTTTTATTTGTCTGTCGCATAAATGATACGCAAATATGATGTGATTTGAATAAATAGGTACTAAATCAATAGTTTAAATAATAATGTCGACAAATCTGCCTCCCGAGTATTTTGAAGCCGAAAGGCGATATCGTGCCGCTAAAACACCTGCGGAGAAAATAGCCTGTATCGAAGAACTGATCCGGATCGTTCCCAAGCACAAGGGCACGGACAAACTAAGGGCCGGTCTGCGCAAAAGACTCTCCAAGCAAAAAGCCATATCTCAGACCAAAAAAGGTACCGGCAAGCGAGAATCCGCCTTTAGTATCGACAAAGAAGGTGCGGGCCAGGTGGTTCTCGTAGGTCCTGTCAATGTTGGAAAATCTGCGTTAGTGGCGACGCTGACCAATGCAACCCCTGAAGTGGCCGGTTTTCCGCACACTACCTGGAAACCGACTCCTGGAATGATGCTCATGGAAAACATTCAATTCCAGTTGATAGATACGCCGCCCCTGAACAGAGACTATATGGAGCCGGAATTGCTTGATCTGATTCGAAGATCAGATCATATGCTTTTAATTGTAGATTTGCAGACGGATCCCGTTCAGCAGCTGGAAGACGCGGTTGCTTTACTGCAAGAACACCGGATCGTCTCCTTGCATCTGAAAGATCGGCACACCGAGCAACGAGGTCTGGTATTCATGCCGATGATAGTGCTGGCCAATAAAAATGACGATGAAAATTCAGATGAAAATTTTGAGATTTTCTGTGAGCTGCTTGAAGATGAGTGGCCTGTATCCCGGTTTCGGCAACTACCGGTCGCAACCTGGAACTCCTCAAGCAGACCATTTTCCAACAACTCGAAATTATTCGCGTTTACTCCAAAGCCCCCGGAAAAGAGCCCGACCTTTCACAACCTTTTGTATTAAAAAAGGGCAATACTGTGCATGATTTTGCAGGCAAGGTCCACAAGGATTTCGTTCAGAAATTGAAAGTGGCCCGGGTTTGGGGTGAGGCCGTATACGACGGCCAGATGGTACAGCGGGACCATGCGCTTCATGACGGCGATGTGGTGGAACTGCAGATCTAACTAGTGTCCGTCCATAAATGGTCTTTTTGCCCAATCTCTGCGTTATGCTCAAAAAATAATCCTCGGAATAACAACTATATGCCTGTGGTTATTTTTTTCGCATGCCTTGATCTTGAACAAAAATCCTCATTTATGGATGGACACTAACTACAATTTTTCGGGATAGAAACTCCGAAACGTTTATATTCGCTTGGTAAACGCCTCGCCTGCTTGCCACATTGTGGTATTTTTATCTTGACACGCAAAATCTTTTAGCCTAATACACCATTCAACAAAATTTTACCTCAAGTATCAGCAGAACAGGAGTGAGTTAATGATTTCTTCACCATGCACAAAATGTCACAGGAAAAATAAACCCAAATACGAATGCTCAAAAAACTGCGACAAATTAAATGCATTACAAAATTACCAGGTATCACAGATAAAAATTCATAATACTCCAGCCGTAGACTTCACCGAGGCAGGTAGATTTATTGTATACAGCAGAGGATTAAAATTTCAAACGGTCGATTAGAGCATCGAGTCCGTCGTTTCACCAGACCTGCCAAATTTTATCCCGCTAGGGGCTGCAATAAGCCCATTTCACAATAAGCGATCTCAAAATCCCATCTAATGCCCGAAAAAAAACGCTAATTTGCTGTTTGACATTCGATACGATTCGTCATAATGCAACATTTTATAAAACCGCATGGAGATTTTATAACTTAAGGGAGAATCAATAATAAATGACAGATTGGGAACCAAAAATCATAGCCTTTTTGTGCAACTGGTGCAGTTATGGCGCCGCTGATCTTGCTGGCATCAACAGGATGGAATATGCGCCGAATATCCGGGTGATAAGAATCCCCTGCACCGGCAGAATGAGCCCCACGCTTGCTCTGGCCGCTATACGGGAGGGTGCTGACGGCGTCTGGGTATCCGGGTGACATCCCGGAGAATGTCATTACCTGGAAGGTAATTACTATTTTCGCCGGAAGTTTTTGTTGTTTCAAAACCTTATGGATTACATGGGTGTTGAGCGCAGTCGCATTCATTTTTCCTGGATATCTTCTTCCGAAGCGACCAAGTTCGTAGAGGTGGTCAAAGAGGTCACAGCCGCCGTTAAAGCTTTAGGGCCCAATCAGAACTTAAAAAAAACTATGGCCAAGGTTTCCTGATATGTTAAGTTATATTAATAAGATAAGGGAAATATCAGAGCGGATTTTAAAAGAAGGACTTGTCGATATGGTAATCGGTTTCCACCAGGGAACCGTACCCATGATGAATGAGCCCTGTATAATAAAAAATGCTCGCGATGTAAATCGATTGGTTTGGGACAGCAATTGCGGAATTAACCTGGCGAATTACCTTACCGATCGAAAAGAAAAAATCGGTGTGATAGCCAAAGGGTGTGATGCGCGCAATATTATTGTCCACATCACCGAAAACAAGATTAAAAGGGACCAGCTTTATATTATCGGCATTCCCTGTAAAGGGATGATTGACCGGCATAAAATTGCTTTACTATTTGAAAAAGAAATCACCAAAGTGGTTGAAAATGATGATGATATCATCGTGAAAGGTCCGGGTTCCGAAAAAATATTTGCCAGGCATGATGTTATGCAACAAAACTGCGTTGTATGCATCCACCGTAACCCCGTGGTTTATGATGAGCTTGCAGCCGAGCCGGTTGAAGAGCAAAAGGATGTGGATCGATATGAAGATGTCCGCCGGATCGAAGCCATGGCTCCTGCCGAAAAATGGAAATTTTTTGACGATCTTTTAGAGCTCTGTATACGTTGTTATGCCTGCCGAAATGTATGCCCCCTTTGCTTTTGTCCCACCTGTTTTGTGGATGATTCCAGCCCCCAGTGGCTGGGGAAAAGCCAGGACCCAGTCGATGTCCGTACCTTTCATTTCCTGCGGGCCTTTCACTACGCCGGCAGATGCACGGACTGCGGGGCCTGTGAGCGAGCCTGTCCGGTGGGAATAAACATGCGATTATTAACCAAGAAGCTTGAAAAAGACTGCCTGGAAAAATTTGGATGGACGCCGGGGCTTTCCGTGGAGCAGCGCCGGCCCCTGGATACTTACCGACCCGATGATCCGGATGATTTTATAAGATAAAAGGCCAATGTAATGAAAGCTGTGAAAATCGATAAGAAAGACTGGGCCCCGGGGCTGGATAAATTGTTTGCAAATTACCGCTTATTCGGGCCGGTAAAGGGCGATCAGTTTCATAATTTTAAAGCGCTCGACAAGGGTGAACTTCCGGATTTTAATTTTTTAAATACACCTTTATCTCCGAAATCGATTATCTATCCCCAGTCCGAGCTGATGTTTAAATACACCCTGGATGAGAAGCAGAAAGATCACCATATCATGCAAGAGCTAGACAAGGATTATTCGCCCCGGGCCGTTATCGGGATAAGACCGTGCGATGCAGCCTCTTTTTTGCTTGTGAGAAAAAACTTTGATACACCCGAATATAAAGATCCATACTGGATACGACCTTATGAAGCAACCACCTTTGTGGGACTGGCCTGCAGTGACCCCTGCAGCACCTGCTTTTGTACCACGGCAGGTTGCGGTCCTTTTCATGCAGACGGCCTTGATGTACTTTTGGTAGACGCCGGGGATCGTTTTTTGGCCAGAGCCGTCACTTCCAAGGGAGAAGATTTTTTAAAAGCCGCCGGCTGGGACGCCGAAGATGACATCCGGCAAATTGCCGACCTGAAGAAGACCGCGGAATCAAAAATCGGCTCGGTGGCAGCCACCGACAAATTAAAGAGTAAAATAACCGCCGAGCTTTATGAAGGACCGTTTTGGGAAGAGGTCGCTTTTGCCTGTATTAACTGTGGAATCTGTACCTACGTTTGCCCCACATGCTGGTGCTTTGATATTCAGGATGAAACTTACAGGGATTCCGGGGTTCGAATGCGGAACTGGGACAGCTGTATGTATCCGCTGTTCACTTTACACGCCTCCGGGCATAATCCCAGAGGCACCAAGCTTCAAAGAGTCAGACAGCGGTTTATGCATAAACTGAAGTATTACGTGGACAGATATGATACCGGGATTCAATGTGTCGGATGCGGCCGCTGCATTCGCTCATGCCCGGTGAACATCGATATCCGCAAGGTATGCGCATTGATGAACGCTTACGAGCCGGCTCTGGACGAAGAATAATTGTTAGTTCATTAAATTTTTTTTTCTTGCCACCAAGACACGAAGGCAGTCACGGGTAAACAGTCATCAGTGAGAAGTGATCAGTAAGGGAAAACTGATTACTGATAACCGATAACTGATCACTGACATT
>JAQYVG010000450.1 GCA_030145595.1 Desulfobacterales bacterium
GGCATTAAGGACAAAATTCCGTCCTCCCTTTTTAAGGACAAAATCGACAACCCCCTTTATTTGGGTCTCATCTTCAGGCCAGATCACAGGCGGCAGCCACCACCAAAGTTTGGACACAAGGCTCCCGGGCATCTTTGCCGGATTTTTAATCGGCAGCCAGATACCGGTTCGTTCCCGAAGCCTTTTGTTGCCAATCTTTCGGTATACCTTAAGGTCAAAGGCTAAGGATCGTTTTCCGGATCTTTGCGGCAGCCTGGCACGAAAATTTGAAGCATCTACCCGCGGTTTTGGAATTTTGTTAAGCTCACCTTCAAGCACCGTCAACATATTCTCAAGTGTTTTATCGCGCCTGTCCGTTAAAAATACCGGAGTCCCCTTGGCAGGTCTTTTTTTCGATAAACTTTTTAAAAACAAGCGCCCCTTTTTGGGAACGAACCTGCGGACCTTGCTTTTGCCGTGCCACTGCTCATCCTCATAACCGATGCGCAGGGTATCGCCGCTTAAAAGTTCCTCTCTGGCAATAATAAACGGTTTTTCTTTGGTCCCTTTTATGTTTCCAACAAGCAACCCGGAGCCGGTTTGCACGTCAACTTTGACCGGACTTTGAGGTCTTTGCGGCAAGAAATTATAATGGGTTCCAACACGCCCTAAAGCCCCGGCAAGGAGTTGCAGGGCCGCTTTTTTCATTTTGGGATCGCTGCCCTGGTCTCTTAACATCCGGTAGGCCCGGACCGTATTATAAACGTAATGGGGACCTTTTTTGCGGCCTTCAATCTTCCAGGTCCGCACCTGGGGAATGGACAAAAGAATTTTAACCAGCACATCTACGCTGAGATCCTGGCAGGAAAAAAACTTTTCGGTTTGCCTGTCCTGCGTATAAAGCCGGCGGCAGGGCTGTACGCATCTGCCCCGCAGACCGCTTTTACCGCCCAGATAGCTGCTCCAGTAGCACCTTCCGGAAACACCATAGCAAAGGGCACCGTGGATAAACACTTCCAGGTCCAGCCCCTTGGGACAGGCCAGGGCCATGGTCTTGATCTCGTCTATGGAAAGCTCCCTGGGGATAACGATACGGTCAACACCCAGTTTTTTGCGCACCAGTTTCAAGGCTTGTGAAAAGCTCACATTCGCCAGTGTCGATAAGTGCAGCCCCCCTGCAAAACCTGCCTGTCCGGCCAACTGCACCATGGACAGGTCCTGGATGATGAGGGCGTCGGGTTTCACCCTTTTTTTCAATTGTTCCAAAAATCGACCGGCCTGATCCAGATCGTTGGGCTTTAACAGTGAGTTTAACGCCACATGGACCTTAATCCCTTTGTCACGTGCCATCTGCGCCAGGGGTACCATTTCCTCGAGTGAAAAGTTCTTAGCTTCCATGCGGGCCGAAAAGTGCTTCAGTCCTAAATATACGGCGTCGGCCCCGGCCGCCAGGGCCGCCAAAAAAGAATTTTTGTTCCCGGCCGGAGCCAGAATTGACGGCTTCAGAGATGGTTCTGTTTCTCGTTTCATAGTTACTTTTCAATAAGTTATGGTCAGTGGCGCGGCTACCGGTAGCCTCCATTTATTGAGAAGATACGATTCATACAGGTTATATTGACTTTTATTCATTGAATTTATATTTATGGATCATCTCCAAAAGAGTTGGAGTAATCCTAAGGATTCAAGGGTCCAAGGATCCAAGGGTTCAAGTGAAATACTTTAAAATATCTATGCCTTAAAAGTTTTGCCGAAGTTGTATAGGCTATGTTTGCATCTATATAAAAA
>JAQYVG010000451.1 GCA_030145595.1 Desulfobacterales bacterium
AAACAACCGTGACCTTTGAAGCGCCTGTCCCGCAAGACATGCAAGCACTGATAAGTGCCTTGCGCCTTCAGAAACAGGGCACCACCCAACCGGGGTAATTCATAAGGGTGCAATTACTCTCATCTTCCGGGAAATGAAAAATATTTTGGACAGGATAACCCTGGCCCAGACCGATCACCGATACTCTATACTCAAAAAGTTAAGTTTGAAATAATGTATAGGCTCGATCAATATATACGAACGAGTCGCGCTCTCCGAGGCGTAGGCTCATGTCTCTACGAGCCGGAGGCCAGGGCGGGCTTGTTATCCTGTCTAAAAAATTTGTGAATAAAATGCTCAAGAACTACTATTACAACCTGCTCTCAAAATATATTTCAATTTACGCAAGATCAGGAGATAAGGTTCTTTTTGTTGAACCTCAAAGCAAGCTTATTTTAAACAAATTTTCCCGAAAAGATGTACTTATTGTTACAAATAGCTCCGAAAAGTTTAGTGGTTATAAGACTGTTGAGAACATCGGCAAGATCATGCCGTGGGAACCGGACTATATCGTTCTTGACGGCAATCTTCAAAGAGAAAAAGATATTATTGAGTTTTTGAAAGAAATCAACTCGGTCTGTTCCTCGTCTACCCGAGTTCTTCTAATCTATTATAGCGCCTTGTGGAAACCTGTAGCCAAACTTGCATCGATGCTTGGTTTTCGCCAAAAAATAGTCCGAGAAAACTGGACAACACCGGAAGATATATCAAACTTTGCGCGCCTCACCGAGTTTGAGAGCGTAAAGCGCCAACCGCGCATATTGATACCCATTGAAATTCCTTATCTCAGCGAATTTGTCAATCGATGGTTGGCGCCTTTGCCGGTTTTTAATCTTTTCTCCTTGCTCAATTTTGAAATTCTGCGTTCTTTTGCAGCTCCCGCTGATGAGTCTAAGGACAATTCAGTTTCCGTTATTATCCCTGTTAGAAATGAAGCCGGAAATATTGAAGAGGCCTTCAAGCGCACTCCTATGATGGGCCCTGCTGACGAATGGATATTTGTTGAGGGAAATTCCACCGATAATACCTGGAAAGAACTGCAGCGCTGCCGGGATAAGTATACAAAATCAGACGCGCGCAACATAAAAATTGCAAAACAGGATGGAAAAGGTAAAAAGGATGCCGTTTATAAAGGATTTTCTATGGCAAACAATAATATCCTGATGATTTTGGACGGGGACCTTACAGTTCCTCCCGAGGATCTGCCGAAGTTCCATAATGCCCTTGTCAGCAATAAAGGGGAGTTCATCAACGGATGCCGACTGGTTTATGCACTCGAAAGTGATGCGATGCGTTTTTTAAATATGATCGCAAATAAGTTTTTTGCCTTTTCCTTTTCTTATGTCCTTTCTCAGAATTTACGGGATACCTTGTGCGGCACAAAAGTGTTTACGCGTACTACCTATGACAAGATCCAGGCTAATCGCAATTTTTTTGGAGATTTCGATCCTTTTGGCGACTTTGATTTAATCTTTGGGGCCGACCGCCTGGGTCTGAAAATCGTTGAAGTACCTGTGAGATATCAGTCTCGCACCTATGGAGAAACAAATATAAGCCGATTCCGCCACGGATGGCTCTTAATGAAGATGTTACTTTTTGTCAGCCGAAAGCTTAAATTTGTATGATATCCCAAATCACTGCTGTTTTGAAATCGCCTCAGTATTAATACGATAACTCACCGCCCATTCGCTTCGCTCATTAGAGTCGCAGAG
>JAQYVG010000452.1 GCA_030145595.1 Desulfobacterales bacterium
GGTATTCATCGATCATCAAATCGCCCACAACAAGGATGCGGCATCGTTCAAATTTAGAAAAATCTATATTCATAATTTTCTTTTGACAGGATTTACCCGTCTTCGCTACGCTACGCCGCGGTAATCCAGGATGTTCAGGATTGTTTTAGCCGTTTCATCCCCGCTTTCAGCGGGACAGGCAGGGACGGCTAAAGATTAAAATCCAGTCAATCTTGTTAATCCTGTCGAATATAAAACTACAAACCTATGTCGTTTATCGACGCTGCCAGCTCTGCAATCGATATCATCTCTACGAAGGCATGGCCGATTTCATCCAAAAGTACAAAATGGATCTGTTCTCCCTGGCGTTTTTTATCTTTGCCCAGGGCCTCTAACAGCGCACTTTCAGGTGCCTGGATTTTGGTGGGGAGTTCCAGCTTCGCAAGCAGTTTTTCAATGCGTTGCGCTTCTTGGGGCGACAAATGTCCCCGTTGGGCAGAGAGGTTGGCAGCAATCACCATACCGGCAGCGACGGCTTCGCCATGGGGAACACCGGTGGTCTTTTCAAAAGCATGGCCGAAAGTATGACCGAAATTAAGTTTGCGACGCTCGCCTTGTTCCTTCTCGTCCTGGTTTACAATGGATGATTTGATGACGATGGAATCGTATACCAGCTTTGCGGTCACTTCACTGTCCAGCGCCAGTGCTTTTTGATAGTGTTCTTCGATGTAGTTGAACATGCGGGCATCTCCAAGGGCGGCGTGCTTTACAATCTCGGCCAAACCGCACAAAATTTCTTTGGCGGGCAAGGTTTGTAGAAGGTCTATGTCACAGATGACAAATTCGGGTTGATTGAAAACCCCGATCATATTCTTATAGCCGCCGAAATTGACACCGTTTTTGCCCCCGACACTGGCGTCGACCTGTGACAGCAGTGTTGAAGAAACAAACCCGAACCTTATGCCGCGCAAGTAAGTCGAGGCTGCAAAGCCGGCGATATCGCAGACAATACCGCCGCCGATGCCGACGATAAAGGATGACCGTTCGGCATTCAGCTCGACAAATTTTTCATATATATAGCGAACTGTATCCAGATTTTTTATGTTTTCGCCGGTTCCTATGGTGATAACGTCACAGGGCGGGAAATCTTGCTGATAAAGATCTCTGACGTTGGTATCCGTTATGATGATCGCATGTTCTGCCGGAATGTACTTTTGCAGATTGTGGAGGCCCTCGCCGACCAGTATATTGGAATCGCCGGCAGCGCCATGCACTTTAAGAGTTTTCACGTTATCTACTCCATCATTAGTGTCCAAAATATTTTAATAGCCACAGACACACGCAGACAAATGAGATTATTTTTCTATAAAAATTACAATTAAGCCAACCTTCAAATTCTTATCACGATTTTATTATCACAACAGACAAAAAGCGCAATAATTATATCATTTGCCGAAAAACATCTCTTGACACCGGTGTGCTGACAGAGTAAAAAGAGTCAATTCAGTGGAAGGAAACCGATTGTGAACAAACATTGTAACGTAAGATCACTAAATACTTTTGGACGCTTCTTTTTTAGTTTTATAAGCGTCCAGCCGGTTATTTAACAAAACTGTTAAATACCCCGGGTGGACTTCAAACGGGTCTGCCCGGGGTTAATATTTCAAAGCTCCGGGAAATTTTCTCGGGGCTTTTTTATTCTCTTTTAGGGTCTAATACCCCGCAGCTTGCTGCGCTAAAAGGTTAAAATGAAAGATTGATACCCCGTA
>JAQYVG010000453.1 GCA_030145595.1 Desulfobacterales bacterium
AGTCAATGTGGACGAACTTGTAAGTCTGGCGATTATTGCCAGTATGATCCAGGGTGAATTTCTAGCGGCGGCCGTCGTCAGCTTCGTGATGACATTCGGTGCACTAATCGAGCAAGTTACCAGTGAGTCGGCCAGAAAAGCGATCAAATCTTTGATCGAAATTTCTCCCCAGACTGCAATCGTTTTAACCGATGAAGATCAACGTGTTGTACCTATTGATCAGGTCAAGGTCGGCAATCGCGTGTTAATCAAGCCGGGGGAAAGGATACCGGTTGACGGCACAGTTATTTCCGGCGTTTCGGCAGTGGATGAATCGGCCATGACCGGTGAACCCTTGCCTGTCGAGAAGCAACTGGGAGATTCCGTTCTTGCCGGAACATTTAACCATAACGGTGTTATTGAAGTAAATGTTAATCAAGTCGGGCAAGATACGACTCTGGGCAAAGTGATTAACCTGGTGAGCGAGGCGGAGCGCCATCGACCCGAGTCCGTGCGACTGATCGATCAATACGCGCGGTGGTTTACCCCTACCATACTTGCATGTGCCGGTTTGGCCTGGTGGATAACCGGCGATGTGAATCGAGCTGTTGCGGTGCTCATTGTTGGTTGCCCCTGTGCCTTGATCCTGGCAGCCCCCACAGCCACCGTGGCTTCCTTGGGCCGGGCCGCAAAAGCCGGGATTTTGGTCAAAGGCGGGCAGTTCTTAGAAAGGGTGGCGTCGGTTCAGGCAGTTTTATTCGATAAGACCGGCACGCTCACTTTAGGAGAACCGAGAGTAGAAGATATCGCTTGTATCCCCGGTGTGGACAAAAAAGAATTACTTTCCTGTGCGGCCAGCGCAGAACAAAACTGCACCCATCCGTTAGCCCGGGCAGTGCTTAAAGCGGCCCATTATGCCAAAGTGGTTGTTCGGAAAGCTGAAAATGCCTTTCACGAGATAGGGCTCGGTGTCAGAGCCACTGTTGACGGTTCATTAGTTGAAATAGGCAGCCCGGCTGTAAGTGGCAGCGAGGCGGTATTGCCTTTGCCGTTGCAACAGTGCCTGGAAGATCTGTTAAATCGAGGATCGACTCCGCTTGTCGTATTTCGAGACAGCAGCCCGGTTGGTCTGCTCAGTGTTTCTGATCAAATTCGTCCCATGGCAATCCAGGCCGTCGCGGAGTTTAAAGAACTGGGAATCGATCGATTGGCCATTCTGTCAGGCGATCATGAGAAATCCGTACTCAGGGTTGCTGATCTGATTGGTATCTTTGAAGTTTATGCTGAACTCAAACCGCAGGATAAACTGGAAATCATCAGAGGATTTCAGGCAAAAGAGTTGCCGGTGCTGTTTGTCGGTGACGGCATAAACGATGCTCCGGCCCTGGCATCTGCGGATGTAGGCGTGGCCATGGGCAAGGCCGGAACCGATGTAGCATTAGAGACGGCTGATATTGCTTTAACACACGATGACGTATCCAGACTTCCCTGGCTGATTCGTCTGAGCCGTCGCATGCTGACCATTATTAAATTTAACATTGCTTTCGGACTGGCATTTAACGCCGTAGCAGTTATAACCAGCGGGATGGGGCTGCTGACGCCGATTATGGCCGCTATCGCTCACAATATAGGCTCTGTGCTTGTGGTAATGCTTTCGGCCAGCCTGGTTTTTTTCCCGGAAACACATTAACTCTAACCTAAGTTGAGCGATTTTTTTTGCGAAGAGATATGCTGAGATCTTGATGCATAGGGGTATGATGTTTC
>JAQYVG010000454.1 GCA_030145595.1 Desulfobacterales bacterium
CCTGATACCGGGTTTAAAGGTCTGGGACCCAGATTCAGACGCAAGGATTTGTTAAAATTCAGCCCGAAAAAAAGCGACTCCAAGGCATTGTGTTTTGAGTTCGGAAGATTGGACAATGAAAAAACCGTCTCGGTTGAATTTTCACCAAACAAAGTGCCTTTTGCTCAAGAAAAGGCCAACAGGCTGGGCCAACTCATGGGAAAGGTTCTCGGGGAGGTTGCCGCAGAAGACGAGCTAAAAGAGTTTCAAGATCTTTGGATAGAAAAGGTTCGAGACATGCTTTTCGAAAGAAAGGCAATTGATGAGTGGATAAGGATAAGATCCTAAATAAACTAAAATCCGCAGAGTAAAATTCTTTATAATGCAATAAAATTCACTGCCCCGCTTCAAACCTCTGTTCAATGATCAGGGCCGGTCTAAGCAGCATGGTGACAACAAATATGCCTAAGGCCAGAATACCGAGCGCAACACTGATCTCCACCCAGCTCGGCGCGTAATCAACCACTTCCCCAAGGGGTGAAGGAACCAGGCCCGGCACAATCAACCCGATACCTTTTTCGATCCAGACACCTATAAAGAGTAGAACAGATGCCGGAAACAGCACCTTGGGATTATTACGGCCCGGATTAAAAGCCAGTATCAGGGTGCCTAAAAGGTTCATTCCGATGGCTGTCCAGATCCACGGGACCAGGGCATTGTGGCCTTCGAGACCGAAATAGAGATAGACCGCCGGCAGGCTGTGATGGGTGGGAATGTAGAACTCCTTGAAAATCTCGGAAAAGAGCATGATAAGATTTATTATGGCAGATACGACAATAATCAGCCGCAGTTTGTTAAAAATCTGTTTCTCAATTTTAAATGTGGTGACGTTATCAATAATGACCAGTACCATGGTTATCAAAGCCGGGCCGGCCGCAAAAGCGGATGCTAAAAATCTGGGCCCCATCAAAGGATTGTTCCAAAAGGGCCTGGCGGGAAGTCCTTCGTATAGAAAGGCCGTAACCAGATGGATTGCAAAAGCCCAGAATATTGAAAGAAAAACAAAAGGGCGGTATATTTTTTCATTGGGTTTTTTATTGTTGTAATGACTATAGAGGATATAAGCCGGCACCGACAGATTCAACGCCAGATAACCGTTCAGTACAAGAACATCCCATGTAAGCAGCGATGAAGGCCAATTAAAAAGCCCGATAACCGGCATCATGTGCCACACTTTCAAGGGACCGCCGAGATCCACGGTAACAAACATCAGACACATGACCAGCGCGCCAACCGCCACTAATTCACCGATGATAACCACCTTGTGCAGATCCTTATCTTTAAAGATATAAGCAGGCAGAATCAACATAACGGCCGCCGCCGCCACACCCACCAAAAACGTAAAGTTGGCAATATAGAACCCCCAGCTCACGATATCGGACATATTGGTGGCTGCCAGACCCAAGTTCGCTTGCACAAAATAAGCATAAACACCGAGCACCATAAAAGCGGCCAAAACACAAAGATATAACTGGTAGCCTATACCTCCGGTTAGATTCCACACAACGGCATCCGTCACAAACGATACCAATCCTTTCCCGGGTGACTTTTTTATCATATCCTTGTTCCTGTAATAGCTGTTAACTCGCAAATATCAGCTGCATAGGTGATCCGGTTTTAATCAACCAAACCAATCCAACCGACTAAACAAGAGCCGTCAGTCAATGAAATACCAAAATTTGGGATCAGTCCCCAACTC
>JAQYVG010000455.1 GCA_030145595.1 Desulfobacterales bacterium
GGATGCTTGGAATTTGTGATTTATTTGTAATTTGGTGCTTGTAGTTTGGAGCTTGTTTGTTTTTTGCCTGCCCGCCGTCTTTTTGGCGGGGTGCTTGGAATTTGTGATTTTAGACACAAAACTCCAGAGCAGAGCCAGATATCTATGACTTGGCCCAGAGGACCAGGTTTCCCATGATGGAATAAAAAAGGAGGTTAGTAATGAACACAACTATGGAGTTGCTAAGAGCCAGGGATTCGCATGAAAAGGAATTTCATCAAGCCGTGCAAGAAGTCGTAGAAACAGTTCAGCCGGTAATGGATCGCAACCCACAATACCGCCAGGATGCCGTGCTGGCAAGAATCATAGAACCTGAACGCGTGATTATGTTTCGAGTTCCCTGGATGGATGACCAGGGACAGGTGCATGTCAACCGCGGGTTCAGGATTGAAATGAACAGCGCCATCGGACCTTACAAAGGGGGGCTGCGCTTTCATCCATCGGTCAACTTGAGCATCCTCAAATTTTTAGCCTTTGAACAGGTCTTTAAAAACGCGTTGACCACTCTTTCCATGGGCGGTGGTAAAGGCGGGTCGGATTTTGATCCCAAAGGAAAATCTGACAATGAAGTCATGCGGTTCTGCCAGAGCTTTATGGCGGAGCTTTTCCGCCATATCGGTCCGGATACGGACGTTCCGGCCGGAGATATTGGCGTGGGTGCCAGGGAAATCGGATATCTGTTTGGAATGTATAAGAAACTGCGCAATGAATTTACCGGCGTATTAACCGGCAAAAGTCTGGGCTGGGGAGGGAGTCTCATCCGCCCGGAAGCTACCGGGTACGGTAGTGTCTATTTTGCCGCTGAAATGCTGGCTGCCCGCAACGAGAATCTTGAAGGCAAAATCTGCCTGGTTTCAGGTACGGGCAACGTGGCGCAATTCACTACTGAAAAAATTCTCGAACTGGGCGGCAAAGTGGTGACTCTTTCTGATTCTAGCGGCTATATTTATGATGAGGAAGGTATCGACGCCGGCAAGCTGGCTTTTGTGAAACGCTTGAAAAACATCAAACGGGGCCGCATCAAAGAGTACACTGAAAAATATGTAAAGTCGGTTTACAAGGAAGTAGAACCAGAACAGGAATACAATCCCTTGTGGGACCACAAGGCCGACTGCGCTTTTCCCAGCGCCACGGAGAATGAGATCAACCCCAAAGACGCTTTAAACCTCTTAAATAATGGTGTTAATCTGGTCTGCGAGGGAGCCAACATGCCTAGCACCCCCGAAGCCATCAACATTTTTTTGGACAAGAAAATACTCTATGCTCCCGGTAAGGCTTCAAATGCCGGCGGGGTGGCGGTTTCAGGGCTTGAAATGGCTCAAAACAGCATGCGTTTGAACTGGCCCGCCGAAGAAGTGGATCGCCGTCTCAAAATGATTATGAAAAATATTCACCAGACCTGTCTGGATGCGGCAGCTGATTACAACGAATCCGGAAATTATCTGGCCGGTGCCAATATCGCCGGATTTTCTAAAGTGGTGAATGCCATGCTGGACCAGGGCCTTGTTTGACAAATTACCACATCAAACCTAACCCGGATAAACCGGCCTCCGGCTCCGCTTCCAGCCCGTAGGGCTTACAGGCCGGAGGGTAGAGCCTACGCCTCGGAGAGAAAGAATAGCCACAAAGGCACCAAGACACAAATATCAGTGATCAGTTATCGGTTA
>JAQYVG010000456.1 GCA_030145595.1 Desulfobacterales bacterium
ATGGAAAATCTTTTTTTAAACCGTGTGAACTCGTGTATAAGGGCTCGTAAAGAAAGAACAGAGGCTTTTCTCACAAAAAATAACAGATTTGCTTTGCGATGGGCAATCGTTTGCTATGAAACAATTGCGGCATACGTCTGTTCTTTCTAACGGATCCCTAATACACTCAAACAGCACACACTTTAAAAAAAGATCATCCATTCCGCTGATGGATGATTATATGTATTGACACCGAAAATCAAGATGTGATCTGCAAACGTTTTTGCTTGTCATCTTTTTTTTCTTCGTTTACCATCTGGTATAACAAAGGAGACATTGGAAATGTCGTCGCCAAGAGGCTTTATCGTACTAATGGGGTCCGGAGAGTTGACTGCCACCATGGTAGAAATCCATAAGGAGCTGTTAGCGAGCCTGCCTGAACCTGCACCGGCCGTATTTTTGGACACTCCGGCCGGCTTTCAGCTCAATACGAATCAGTTGTCGCGCAAAGCGGTGGCCTATTTTAATTCCCATGTCCAACATCCCATGAGCATCGCTTCTTTTGCCTCAGCCGACGCTGTCTCGTCCTATGAAGCCCAGCAGGCTTTACAAACCCTGCGACAGGCTGCTTTTATTCTGATAGGCCCTGGCAGCCCCACCTATGCCATAAGACAATGGCGGCAAACCTCAATCCCGGATATCTTTACCGAGCGTGTCCAAAACGGTGGTTGCCTGGTAGCGGCCAGCGCCGCCGCGCTGA
Organism: Desulfobacterales bacterium; assembly: GCA_030145595.1. Lineage (GTDB taxonomy): Bacteria > Desulfobacterota > Desulfobacteria > Desulfobacterales > UBA11574 > Desulfatibia_A. The sequence continues at coordinate 740 of JAQYVG010000456.1, forward strand.
CGATGGGGCGGTTCACGCTGCCGGTTTATGAGATTTACAAGGTTGGTGAAAAGCCGTACTGGTTTGATGGAATGAATATTTTAGGGCGTTTTGGTATCGATCTTGTCGTCATACCACATTGGAACAACGCTGAAGGGGGTACTCACGACACCCGCTTCTGTTATATGGGTGAAACGCGTTTCAGGTTGCTTGAATCACAGCTGCCCGAAGATGTTGGTGTTTTGGGGCTGGATGAACATACGGCTTGCATCATAGAGCTGGAAAAGGGACAGGTTCGAATCGAAGGCCTTGGACGCGTAACCCTGCGACGACGTGGTGTTGAAAAAATATTTGAAAAAGGTGATTATATTGGACTGGATGTTTTGCGCGGTTTGGATGATGAGGGAGAGTGGCAGCCACAGATACCGGTTGCCGGCGTCGCCGCTCCCGATACGGGCGATGTGAAGGGCTCCTTTTGGGAGACCGTTCGTACCCTTGAGTCGGTTTTTGGTGAAGGTCTTGAAAAGCATGACTCCAAAAAAACCGTTAACGCGCTCCTGGAGCTGGATCGAAATATATGGCAAGCGCACCAGGAGCTGGAAAGCGAAGAATTCATCTCTCAGGCCAGGGAGATACTGCGCGAGCAGATCGTTCTTTTGGGAACCCGGCTGGCGTCCGCGCCACGCAGTACGGCAGATTGTCTGGCCCCTCTAGTTGAGGAACTGCTTGATTTAAGAAAATATTTCAGGAATAAAAAACAGTGGGTCGATGCCGATGCCATTCGTGAGTGCCTTGAGAAAGTAGATATCACCATCGAGGATACAAAGGAGGGTCCCCGCTGGCGGCTGAAGGGTTAATCATCGGCAGGCTGAATCCTAAACTGATCGGTTCTAGGTTCAGGGTTCTAGGTTCAATGGAACGCGGATGACACAGATTAAAACGGATCTACACAGATACAGATAAAATAATATAAAATCCGTGAAAA
>JAQYVG010000457.1 GCA_030145595.1 Desulfobacterales bacterium
GATACAATGAATCGAGAAGTAAAACAAATCGAGTTCAAAGACGAGTTTACGGATTGCCCTGAATGCGGCTACAAAGACGGCTTTCACAGTGTGTTCAAAAAAGACGGCAGCACAACCAAATGGCTTTTCATCTGCCCGAGCTGCCACACAGTCTTTGATATCGGCTTTACCGTACCGGGCTGATCGTATAGAAAGTCAAAAGTAGTTTTGACCCGTTTATTACAGAACTGAACCCTGCCTGTTGGAGTGAAACGTAAATCCCGTTATCGGGGCCCCGTTAAACACGGGAGAAATAGGCATTTTATAACCCTTATTGCTTTTGTGAGGTAATTATGGAATTTCGTATGATAGGCACTTCCGGAATTAAAATATCCTCGATCATTATGGGAACATGGCAGGCCGGCAAGGAAATGTGGGTCGGCATAGATGATACTGAATCGATAAAGGCTATAAAAGCGGCCTATGATGCGGGGATCACGACATTCGATACGGCAGAGGTGTATGGTGACGGACATTCAGAAAAAATCGTTGGAAATGCCCTTCAAAATGTGCGTGACAAAGTCGTGATCGCCACCAAGGTATTTTCGAATCACCTGAAATACCAACAAGTCATCGATGCGTGTCATCAATCTTTAAAAAACCTTAACACCGACTATATAGACCTCTACCAGATCCATTGGCCGCCGGGTTCCTTCGGCGCCAAACACGTCCCCTTAGAAGAAACCATGGGAGCCCTGACCGACTTGAAAGCACAAGATAAAATTCGCGCAATCGGTGTTTCCAATTTCTCTAAATCCCAAATGGAAACCGCTGCAAAATACGGAAAAATCGACAGCCTCCAGCCGCCGTATTCGTTGTTTTGGCGCCAGGTTGAAACAGATGCGTTGCCGTACTGTCTTGAAAACAATATCACGGTGCTGGCGTATTCTTCCATGGCCCAAGGTCTGCTGACCGGAAAATTCGGCCCGAACCATAAATTTGCTAAAGGGGATCATCGTTTCAGAAACAAACTGTTTCAGCCGGAAAATTATGCGCGGGTCCAGCAGGCATTGGAAAAACTCCGTCCCATCGCAAACGCCAATAATATCACTTTGGGGCAGCTGGCCCTGGCCTGGATTATTTCCCGGCCCGGAATATGCGCCGTCGCCGGTGCCCGCAGCGCCGAACAGGCCGCTCAAAATGCCGCCACCGCAAACGTCCGCCTGTCTGAACAAGATCTGGCGGCTGTCGATGAAATCGGAAAAACGGTCACCGATCCATTGGATGACGATCCGGTGATGTGGGAATGGTAAGAGCTTTTGTGTTTCTGGGCTCCTGTTATTTGATTAAAAAAAGGAGAAAATCATGATCTGGATAATAAAAGCGTGCAAAAATTTGACGCTGGTTCTTGTTTTATGCGCCTTTTTGGCCATTGCGGGCTGTGAGGGGACTGACACGCGCGATAAGGTGGATGACACGGTGAAAGAACTCACCGGCAAAAAGAAGCTCGATCAAATGGACCAGATGAAAAAAGATATCAATAAAGCCGCGCAACTGCAGGAGGAAAGCTTTAAAAAGACAAAAGAAAGTGCTGGAGAAAAATAGAAATTTATATCTTGAGGGGCGTCCCGCTAATTATTGGTCAAATTGTTAAATGGAGAATTGGTTAAATAGTTAATGGCTGGAGGCTCAAAGATAAAAGCTCAAACTTAAAG
>JAQYVG010000458.1 GCA_030145595.1 Desulfobacterales bacterium
ACTTCTGTCGGTTGTTGGTGCCATGCTCGCTTACCCTTTGACTGTTTTATATCGTCCGCTTGATTTTAAACCCTTTGACAATTTTTTTATTAACTTAAGAACCCGGTTCGGCGCTAAGGTGATTCCCCTAAAACGCAGCCTGCTCGCGATCTTAAGAAGTTTGGGTCGCGGTGACCTGGTTGTTTTGCTGATGGATCAGAATGTCGACTGGTATGAAGGTGTTTTTGTGGACTTTATGGGACACAGGGCTTGTACCAACAGTGGTTTGGCAATGTTAGCCTTAAAAACCCAGACACCGGTGATTCCGGGTTTTATGGTTCGCGAAAAAGAAGGCTTCACAGCCAAGTTTTTACCGGAAATTCCGCTTCAGCAAACCGGGGACAAAACCAGGGATTTGGAAGATAATACCCGACAGTACAATAAAGTCATCGAATCTTTTTTACACCAATATCCGGACCAATGGTTCTGGCTGCATCAACGCTGGAAGACCAAATCTTATCAGCCATGGCCCAGAGAACCCGAAAGATAGAACACGGAGTACACGGATTTAACGGATTAACACGGATCATTTCTTTCATCAGTTTAACCTTGGACCCAGGAGATTTGAACCTGAGCAGATACAATTTTAGTCAAACACCTTAATTTATAGAGAAATATTTAACAATGATCAATAAATCCGTGAAAATCCGCCTAATCCGTGCCATCTGTGTTCCATAAAGACTAACTGATAGAACACGGATTCCGCGGATTTAGCGGATTAACACGGATCATGAAATTAGGGGCTTCGCCCCGAGTGGGATTAAAGAAAGGATGCGTATGTTACATTCGGAAATTACCGAAAAGATCATCAAGGCCTTTTTTAAAGTTTATAATACCTTAGGATATGGCTTCTTGGAAAAAGTATATGAAAATGCTCTCATTATTGAATTAAAAAAGATAGGTTTCCATATATCACAGCAATATAATATCAAGGTTTACTATGATGGGAAAATAGTAGGAGATTATTTTGCCGATATCATTGTAGATAATAATGTCATTGTAGAGCTAAAAGCAACAGAGGGTTTAAGGGAGGAACATCAAACTCAACTGATAAACTACTTGAAAGCCACCGAAAAAGAAGTAGGACTTTTATTAAATTTTGGCAAAACACCTGAATTTAAACGAGCAATATTTACTAATGATCAATAAATCTGTGAAAATCCGTCTAATCCGTGTCATCCGTGTTCAATAAAAAAAATGGACATAAAACCAATAAAACCTGAAAACATTGAGCGGCTTTTGATCCGTTCCACGAACTGGATCGGAGATGCGATCATGACCACGCCCGCTGTGCGTTCAATTCGGGATAACTTTCCTAAGGCTCACATTAGTATTTTGGCAAAGCCTTGGGTGGCACCGATTTTTGACAACAGCAACCATGTGGATGACGTTTTAATTTTCGATGGGACTGAAAGACACAAAGGTTTTTGGCTTCGGTACAGTTTCGTTGGAGAAGTAATTGCAAGCCATCCACAATAATGGATCCCTTTCGGCTTACTCTTGCTCTCCGAAACGGCAGGAGAATCTCCTTAGCCGTCCTTGATCATCAATCTGGAAGCCACTGCCGTAGGTCTGGGCTGGGATTTTCTGATCAGCAGTCTCCTCTACAGAAGCACTGCTTGTGTCGTCGGAGGAGCTCTCTAC
>JAQYVG010000459.1 GCA_030145595.1 Desulfobacterales bacterium
TTATGGATGGACACTAGTTCGCTTATAAACTGGAAGTATGGAATGAAGAAATTACTTTTAACTTTTCTCATACTTGCTCTCTCTCCATTGTTGTCGGGTGCAGACACCGTTATTTTAAAAAACGGTATGCGCTTTGAGTCAGATAAGATCTGGGAGGAAGGCAATGAAATTAAGTGCAATAGAAGTGGTATAATCATCGGTTTTGCGAAAGACGACGTCGAGCAAATTGTCAAAACACCCCCTGAAGCGGCTGCAATTGCGCTACCTGCTGCTGAACAAACGACAGATTATGATGCAGATAAAAATAAAAGCAAAAATGAACAAAAAGAAACGGTTGAAACTGCGCCGGCGGTTGCCGCAAAAAGCCCGGAGTTTAATTTTGATGAAATTAACAAACGATTTGAACGTATTCAAAAAGAATTGGATCTGGCCTACCAGACCATGCTGAAAGAATTTGATCAGCTTGAAAGGGACAGAAAACGCCTCAAACCCGGAAACGCGACTATAAAATATAATGAAAGAGTATTAAGATACCATCAAAATTTAAAAGATTATGAACACAAACGCATGGCATTCGACAATGAAGTCGAAGCCTATAAAACCCGGGCTGAAAAAGAGAGTGTTAAACAACTGTTTGATGATGAAAACTTTGCAAAGCTGCTCAAGGGATGGATGCATAGTCCCGTTGATGATTTTATCGATCAGTGGGGTTATGCGGATGAAATCATAAAAATATCAGACGGTAATAGGGAATATCTGTTTGTTATCAAGGTTACACCTTACTTTACTCGTAAAATTCTTTTTTTAACAAATCCCGCCGGTAAAATCATCGAGTTTAGAACGGATGTCGAAAAAATCAGCAAATTATCACAGTAGGAGACCTTTGCAAAAGGGGACGTTTTACAAAGGTCTCATTAGTCTCTACCTGAAGTTATAACAAATATCGGCCATTCTATCCTACTTGCCGATAAACCTCTGAAGAAATTGTATAATATGGCGTCGTATCTCCGGATAAAAACGGCCCTTCTACTCCAGTTGCTTTCATCTGCTTATGATGGCAGTCGAAACAAGCCCAAGATTCCCAGTGAAGTTTGGCAGCATGATCCAGACAATCACCATAAAGAGGACAAAAGATGTTTCTGTTTCCATTTTTTCGAATCGGGTTGGGATTTTGATTCATTGTTCCTCTCCTTGATCAACTTTTTTCCATTAAGCGCTTAGAAAATTTACGAGTTTTTGGTTATGCCTTGCCAGTCAAAACCGAGGCCTGACAGAACGGATTCGACCAACACGAAAGTCTTATCACCGGTCCACGAGTCCTTGTCGGCAAAATGGTCAGCCCCGGATTCGAGAGCGGCTTGCCGGTATTCAGGGAAATCATATGCCGTAAAGACCACGATACAGGTGTCGGAATAATCGGTTTTGATTTTGCGAGTCAGGTTAATACCATTGATGTCCGGCAGATGAATATCCAGGAATATCAGATGCGGCAGGCAGTTATCGATTTTTTTCAGACCCTCTGCTCCCTGGGATGCCTCCTCAATAGAAACAAACGGGAACCTGCCCTCCAAGGCCTTTCGCAATGAATGCCGAAAAGGATTGTTATCATCAATGATTAGTATCGTGAACAAAGGGTGTGCCCGCGTCTTCCGGCTGTGAGACCT
>JAQYVG010000045.1 GCA_030145595.1 Desulfobacterales bacterium
CTCTGGCCAACCGGCTGGAAAGGGTCTTGGACAGGGCCAGCGAAAATTGCGGATTTTCAGCTGCAAGCTGATCAAAAGACCGCTTTGAAATTACCAAAATTCCACACGCCTCCAGCGTTTCGACCGAGGCACTGCGAGGCTCCCCTGTCAATAGTGCCATTTCACCGAAACTTTCACCCGGTCCCATGGTTGCCAGGGTGACTTCAACTCCATCCTCCGAAGTCCGGAAAACGCGAATCAAACCTGAAATGATCTGGAAAAAGGAATCCCCCTGATCGCCTTCATGTATAATTATTTGACCTTTGGGAAAAGCCATGCATTCGGCTACACCGGCAATCTTTGAAATCAATTCCGGGGAGAAGGATTTGAAAAGTTCCACCTCACCAAGCAGGTCCTCCCCCTGGCGTCGCAGGATCAAGTCGAGAGTCTCGGGTTTTAAACCGCCGATCTCAAGGATGACCTGGCCGATAGGCTTGTATATCCCTTCCTGCTCGAGAGCGAACTGGCGCTTAAGAGCCTCGTCGATCAACTGCCTGTCGCAGGTTTTGTTTTCGAGCAGATATGCGCCTATCTTCTTCACTTCCATAGATATTCTCTAATAATCAGGTAGAGGGATAAAGGCATGTTTTTAAACCGTGAAAATAATGGACATAACCTTTATTGGAAGTCAACCGCCAAACTGATATTTATTGACTTTAATTGACCAGTACTGTATTTTTTTTTGCTCTAATAGGAGATAAATAAATTAAAAACATGAAAATTCATCTTGTCAGTCTGGGCTGTGCCAAAAACCTTGTTGACAGTGAAATAATGCTGGGCCGCTTGGTGCAGGCCGGATGGCCCCATACAACAGACCCGCGCGAGGCCGATACTATCATTATAAATACCTGCAGTTTTATCGAATCTGCTGCAAATGAATCCATTGATACAATCCTTGAAATGGCAAAGTTCAAAAACTCCGGAGTCTGCCGGCGCCTGATTGTTACCGGATGTCTTCCTGAGCGTTTCAGGGAAGACATCGTTGATTCATTACCGGAAGTTGACTTTTTTTTGGGGACAGGTGCTTTTCACGAAATCGAAAAGGCCGTTAAAGGCCCGGCCGAACCGTCGGGGTGCCACCTGCCGGACCCGTACTTTCAAGACCTTCAAGATCAGGAGGCGCCCAGGCTGTTAAGTTCTCCTCATATGGCATATCTTAAAATTGCCGAAGGCTGCAGCCGGCATTGCACCTATTGTATCATTCCAAAGTTGCGCGGGAAACAAAAAAGCCGGCCCCTTGAAAATATTGTTGCCGAAGCGCGCTTTCTGATTTCAAACAACATCAAAGAGCTGATACTGGTTGCTCAGGATACCAGTGCTTATGGAAACGACCTGGACCCGCCGGTCTCTCTTGACCATGTGCTAAAAAACATTGCGGATATATCTAATGACGTCTGGGTAAGATTACTGTATGCTCACCCGCAAAGTCTCGGCCCTGATGTCATTCAGACAGTTGCAGCATACCGGAATATATGTTCCTATTTTGACATTCCCATTCAGCATGCAAGCAACAGACTTTTAAAAAAAATGGGGAGAAACTATACATCCGACCACCTTTTCAGACTTTTTGATAAAATTAGATCGCTTGTGCCCCGTGCAGTCCTGCGAACGACCGTAATGGTCGGCTTTCCCGGAGAAACAGACAAAGATTACAAAGCCCTTGTGAATTTTGTCGATGAAATCCGTTTTGATCACCTGGGTGTTTTTGTCTACTCCGATTCCAAAGACCTTCCGTCTCACAAGCTTTCCGGTCACATTCCGGAAACAGTGGCAAAGGATCGCTGCGACCGGCTGATGTTACGCCAATCAAAAATTTCTTTTGAGAACAACCGGAAACATATCGGAAAGACTTATGAGGTGCTGGTGGAAACGCAAGCCAAAAACAACCTTTTCACCGGCCGTACATTTTTCCAAACTCCGGAAGTAGACGGTATTACCTATATTCATTCCGAAAAACTGCCGGTCGGCACCTTTAGCGACGTAAGGGTTACGGACGTTTCTGAATATGACCTTATGGGAGAAATTGTATGCAAGACCTGAAAGACAAGATTCTTGACATGGTAAAAGATGATCTTGCGGCAATTGAAATTGCTCTTAAGCAAAACTTAAGCCCTCAACTAGACCTGGTTTCTAAAATCGCCGGCCATATTTTATTCAGCGGCGGCAAGCGCTTAAGGCCCCTGATAGCGGTACTTTCGGCCCAAATCTGCGGCCGTGACGGTGACTATGTTAAAACGTTTTCAACCATTTTTGAATATCTGCATGCCGCCACCCTCCTGCATGATGACCTTGTGGACGAAGCAACCATGCGCAGGGGGAAACCTGCCGCCCATTTGGTGTGGGATAATCCCAGCGCCGTTCTTGTGGGTGATTTTTTGCTGGCACGGGCCCTGTCGATTGCCGCTGTAACCCAACAACCGGCTGTCATTGAAATTATAGCCCAAATTACAGAGAACATGTCCCAGGGTGAAATCCATCAGCTATCGAGAAAAGGTGAATTGGACCTCTTGGAAGCAGAATACATGGAAATTATCAGGCGCAAAACCGCCGTTCTCTTTCAGGGAGCATGCCGGACAAGTGCCCTGATCGCAGAGGCATCTAAAGAAAAAGAGGCCGCTTTGGCGGAATACGGCTTCAATATTGGACTTGCTTTCCAAATGATTGATGACCTGCTCGACTACACCCTGGACACCCATGTTATTGGCAAAGCCGTCGGAGCGGATCTAAAAGAAGGCAAACTGACCCTACCGGTTATTTATGCCCTCCAGGCAGCCGATGCCAAAGACCGGCTTGTGATGGAAAAAATTATTACGGATAAAGATTTTGCTGTTAATGATTTTAAAACACTGATAGAGTTGCTGCATAAATACGGTGGAATCACTTATACCCAAAAATTGGCTAAAGATTATATTAAAAAAGCTAAAAATACGCTTGCGGTTTTTGAAAACTCGAAACCCAAAAAGATCCTCATGATGATTGCCGACTATTCATTGGTCCGCCAAGCTTAGTCTTGATGGATTCGTAAAAAAATAAATTTTTACTTTTTACGAAGCTATCAATTTAGGTATAACGACTGATATTCTTTCGAGTAACGAATAACAAATAACTTTCAGTATTTGTGGAGGAAAGATCGGGATGCATTCAGCCTATAACGTTGCCAAAATATTGCTGTCCGTCCTTGTTTTATTTGCAATTGTGGTACCATTGTCGGACGCTCAGATTGAGGAGCAGATCCTCATAAAAACAGTGGTAGTGATAGGGACAGGTGCTATTTATAAAGGTGACTCTGCCAGGGCCAGGGAAGCGGCAGTCTCCAGCAGCCTGATTTTAGCGGTAGATATGGTGACCGCAGAGATCCTGTCGATCGAGTCTATTGCCCGAAATTTTAAAGCTATTAACGAAATTATTTACAGTCAGACCGGGGAGTTTATACAAGGCTACAAAGTTCTGGCCGAATCTACTGCTGAAAAGCAATACAGAGTCATGGTGCAGGCCGCGGTTTCCATAAAGGCTTTAGAGGAAAAGCTGTTAGAAGCAGGTATTATGGTCACTAAAAAAGCTCTGCCAAAGACTTTGTTCCTGGTGGCGGAACAGCATTTTGAAGACGACCTGTTGAATTATTGGTGGGGTAAAGATTCGGTCTTTTTCGAAGCTATTGCCGAAGTTTCTATGGCTGAAACCTTATCCTCGGTGGGATTTCCAATCATTGATCATGACAGTGTTATGCTATATAATGAACTTTATACTGCCTACAACAAACCGGATCTTAACAACCAGGAAGTCGCCGACTTTGGCGATATTTTACAGGCTGAAGTGGTGATTTTCGGAAAGTCTACTGCTTTTATAGTACAGAACACAATGGGAACGAACATAAAATCGTTCAAAGGCTCTGTAACCGTCCGAGCAATTCGAACAGATACAGGCGCCCAGATAGCATCCACCATGCAGAGCGCTGTCTCGGCCAACAGCGATGAAATTGCCGGAAGCCGGGAAGCCCTTACAATTGCCGGAGCCCTTGCCGGCAAGGAGCTCGCATCACAGATTGCCGCTGCATGGCAGCAAGAAGATCAATTATCCGGAATGGTGGAGATTGTGCTTGAAGGAACCGGCAATTTAGCGAATTTCATCAAGTTCCGCAGTATGTTAAAAGATATGCCCGGTGTGGAGGAAATGCAGATTAAGGAAATAAAATCCGATCAAGCAATCATTATGGTTTCCTTCCAAGGGAGTGCTAAAGAACTTGCCGACGCCTTGATTTTAAAAACATTTGAATCTATAGGTATTAACATCTACGAAGTGTCGGAAAAAAGTTTAAGGATAGGCTTGGTACCCGGCTAGTTTCCATCCATAAATGGTTATTTTTCCGATGAGCGGCGTTCTCCGCGGGTTTGCTCATCGAAAAAATTCCTCATTTATGAATTGGAAACTACTTAGTACTCCAATCTATTTATGCATGGGCACTAACTAGACTTTCTTATGAATATTTTTTGAAAAGCTGATCTTTCTTTTTGAAATTGAATGCTTATTAATATTGATGAATTCTAAATACTCTCTGAAAATTTAATGCTGGAATTTTAAACCATTAGGAGGATACCATGTGGGAATATACCGCCAAAGTCAAAGAGCACTTCCTGAACCCAAAGAACGTGGGAGTGATTGAAAACGCCGATGGTGTCGGAGAAGTTGGATCTCTGGCATGCGGCGATGCTTTGACCCTCTATCTTAAGATTGATGAGAATAAGCTGATCAAAGATGCAAAGTTCCAAACGTTTGGATGCGCAAGCGCCATTGCATCTTCATCGGCTCTGACCGAAATAATCAAAGGGCTCTCCCTGGAGGACGCTAAAAAAATTACAAATGATGATATTGCTAATTATCTTGGTGGACTGCCAAAAGAAAAGATGCACTGCTCGGTTATGGGGCGCGATGCGCTTGAAAAAGCGATTGTCAACTATCTGGGGGAGGCCCAAAAAAAAGTTGAAGGTGAAATTGTCTGCGAGTGTTTCGGGGTGACTAATCTTGAAATTCAGCGGGCTGTACGGGAAAACGATCTTACAACAATTGAAGATGTGACCGATTATGTCAAAGCCGGCGGGGGATGCGGCAACTGTCATGAAAACATCCAGGAAATTATCGACGCATTCTTAGGCCGGGAACGCCCGGCTGTGAAAAAACCTCCGCGTTTGACTAACATCCAGAAAATCAAATTGATCGAAGAAACCTTAGAGCGTGAGATTAAACCGGCTTTAAAAAAAGACGGCGGTGATATTGAGCTTGTTGATGTCGATCGCAACAGGGTCTTTGTAGAACTGCGAGGGACATGTGCGGTATGTGCAAAATCTCAAATCACACTTAAACATTATGTTGAATCTAAGTTGCGTGAACTGGTGGCCAATGATCTCGTCGTGGAGGAGGTGCAATCATGAGTGTTATCTATGTAGACAACAACGCCACCACTCAGGTTGCCCCGGAAGTCATTGAAGAGATGCTGCCTTACTTTAGTGAATTTTACGGGAACCCTTCCAGTATGCATTCTTTCGGCGGACAGGTCGGCCGGAAATTGATCGAAGCCCGTGCTTACGTAGCCGCCCTGATTGGCGCTACTCCTGAAGAAATCATTTTTACCAGCTGCGGTACGGAGAGTGACAGCACGGCTATCTGGGCCGCAATCCGCTCTTATCCAGACAAAAAACACATCATAACATCCAGGGTCGAGCATCCGGCGGTAAAAAATTTATTCGAATATCTTTCCAAAAACGGTTATCGCGTAACTTTTGTGCCCGTTGACCGCCAGGGATACCTCGATCTGGATTATCTTTATAATAATCTTTCCGATGATACCGCCATTGTCAGCATCATGTGGGCCAACAACGAGTCCGGGATGATCTTTCCCCTTGAAGAAATTTCACGGGCTGTAAAAGAACATGGAGCTGTTTTTCATACCGATGCGGTCCAGGCTGTCGGTAAAATACCCATTGATCTTAAAAATATCGAAATTGACATGCTTTCCCTTTCCGGCCATAAGTTTCACGGACCAAAAGGCATCGGTGCTCTCTATGTTCGCAAGGGAACTAAATTTTTTCCTTTTCTCATAGGCGGTCACCAGGAGAACGGCCGCCGAGGCGGAACCGAAAACGTTGCCCCCATCATCGGGCTGGGAAAGGCCTGTCAACTGGCGGCCGCTCTCCTGAAAAAAGACATCACCCGGGTAAAAGAATTAAGAGACAAGCTTGAAAACGAACTGTTAAAACGTGTCCCCAACGCCTTGATAAACGGAGACCACAAAAACCGGCTCCCCAACACAACCAGTATAGCCTTTGAATACGTGGAAGGCGAATCGATTCTTCTGATGATGGATGAATTTGGCATCTGTGCCTCCTCAGGCTCGGCCTGCACATCCGGCTCACTGGAGCCGTCCCATGTACTGCGTGCCATGGGTGTTCCGTTTACGGCGGCGCACGGCTCGATTCGATTCAGTCTGAGCGTATACAACACGGAAGAAGAAATCGACTTTATTATTGAAAAGCTTCCGCCCATTATCGAACGGCTGCGGGAAATGTCACCCTTCTGGAAAGAACAAAAGTCCGCTAGTTAGTCCCTTAAAATGGATTTTTTTGTGTTTTGCTGCAATTTTTTTTTATTGCCACTAAGACACAAAGGCCGTTACCAGTGAACAGTTATCAGTGAGAAGTGATCAGTAAAGGGAAACTGATTACTGATAACCGATAACTGACATTAGTGTCTTTGTGCCTTTGTGGCAAATATTATTTATTTCCGGTTTGTCCGGGTTAGGTATCTAAGATGTACAAAGTAATGATCAGGGACAATATGTCCCCGCTTGCCAGGGATATTCTTGAAGCCACCGGGAAAATAGAAGTTGTCGTCGATAACGACAAGTCAACCAATGACCCTGAAGTACTGTCCGAGGTTATTGGCAAATTCCACGGCCTTGCGATCAGAAGCGCAACTGCGGTTACCCAACGGGTATTAGAAAAAGCCGGAAAGCTAAAGGTCATCGCCCGTGCCGGTATCGGGGTGGACAATATCGATGTGCCGGCGGCCACCAAACAAGGTGTCGTTGTGATGAACGCCCCGGGGGGCAATACAGTTACTACGGCCGAACATACTATTTCTCTCATGCTGGCCCTTGCCAGAAATATTCCTCAAGCAACGGCTTCTATTCGCAGCGGCAAATGGGATAGAAAGAAACTGACCGGCATCGAAATATCCGGAAAAACATTAGGTGTCGTCGGTTTCGGCCAGATCGGCAGAATCGTGGCTCAACGGGCCCAAGGGTTGAACATGAACGTTATCGCCGCAGATCCTTTTGTCAGCCAAGATGCCGCAAGTTCCCTTGAAGTTGAACTTGTCCCCCTGGACGATCTTTTGGCCCGTTCCGACTTTATCACTCTGCATGTGCCCCGCCTGAAGGAAACGGTCGAAATGATCAACGCTGCAACCATTAAAAAGATGAAGCCGGGAGTGAGGATCATAAACTGTGCCCGCGGAGAAGTAATCCAATTAGATGATCTTTATGAGGCCATTTTAAACGGTCATGTTGCCGGCGCGGCTCTTGATGTGTTCCCCCAGGAACCGCCGGACCTTGCTCTGCCGCTGCTCCAGCATCCGCATGTAATTTCTACGCCGCATTTAGGCGCCAGTACCGGTGAAGCCCAAAGCAAGGTTGCCGAAATGATTGCAAACCAGATGGTTGCCTACCTTCTAAAGGGCATTATCACCAACGCCGTCAATTTTCCGTCTCTATCCCTGGAAGTTATGGATCAGATTCGCCCCCATCTTGAGCTTGCCGAAAAAATGGGATCGCTGATGGGCCAACTTGCCCAAAAAATCCATGATATCACCATAAGTTACAGCGGCGACGTGGCCGCCCTTGATACCAGACCGCTGACGCATGCCGTCCTGAAGGGCTTTTTAAGTGCCTTTACCGATCAACCGGTAAACTATGTCAATGCACCGGCCCTTGCCGCTGAAAAAGGAATCCATGTCAATAGCACCCAAAGCCAGGCCAGGGATGATTTTGCAGGCTTAATCCGGGTAAAGCTGGAAGGCCACAAAGAAGAACCGGACGAGATCTGGGGAACGATTTTTGAAAAAAAATATCCCCGACTTGTAAAAATCGGTAAAATCTACCTGGACGCGATCCCGGAAGGCTCGATGATTTTCATTCAGAATTTTGACAGGCCGGGCGTTATCGGCAATGTGGGCACAACCTTGGGCCGCCACAACATCAACATCGGCCGCTTCCAGTTAGGCCGGCGGGATGATCGTGCCCTGTGCATGGTAAACATCGATTCACCGGCAGATGAAAAGGTACTTGCAGAGATAAAATCTTTACCGAATATCATCTCCGCCCGTCAAGTACATCTAACTTAAATAAAAGCGGAATTCTATTACACATTATCCCAACCTTTTGAAAACTTAAAATATTTGTGTCGTTCGCTAACGGAGGGACACCATATGGGTCAAAGAAGCATGTTTAAAGTGCTGTTGACAGGAATCCTGTGTCTGTCAATCCTTGTAGTTCCGGCCCTGGCACAGGACATGCGCCCTCCCATGGAAATCCGGGTGGGGGTGTATGAAAACGCGCCCAAGGTGTTCACAGCCGAAAACGGACAGGTTGTCGGCCTTTTCCCCGATCTTCTCAAGTACATTGCGCATCAGGAAGGCTGGACACTTAAGTATGTGCCGGGCACCTGGGCGGAGTGCCTGGGGAGGCTCGAAAGGGGTGACCTGGACGTCATGGTGGACGTGGCGTTCTCCGAGGCCAGGGCCAAGAGATTCGAATTTTCATCAGAGACGGTTCTGATCAACTGGGGGATGCTTTATACGCGCAGAGGTCTTCGAATTGACTCTGTTGTCGATTTGCAAGGCAAGCGGGTGGCTGTAATGCAAGGAAGCATCCACACGGATGGAACCAGAGGTATCAAATCCCTGCTGCGCGACTTTGATATTGAATGCGCTCTCATCGAGGTGACGGACTACCAAGGCGTCTTTTCCCTTCTCGACCGGGCCCAGGCCGATGTCGGCGTCGTCAACCGCCTCTTTGGCACCTTGCACCAGAAAAAATACGGTGTCGTCCCATCCCCGGTTGTCTTCAACCCCCGCCACCTGCGCTTTGCTTTTCCCAAGAAGGGCCGTTTTGATCGCCATGTACTAGAGCGCATTGATCACCATCTTGCCTTTCTCAAGGATAACTTCGGATCGGTCTACCATCGTGCCATCAGCGCCTATCTTTCCGGCCTCCCCAATGCATGGGCGCTTGTCAGGCCCTTTGGCATGGAGGATCGGCCGATTGCCTTGACTCCGAAAGAACGCGAGTGGCTCCAAAAACACCCCGTGGTACGCATCGGTGTGGATGCAGCCTACGCTCCCTATAGTTTTGTGGATGAAAACGGTCAATATCAAGGCGCGGCCATGGACTTCGTCGCGCTGATCAGCAATCGGCTTGGCATCACCATGGAAGTGGTACCGGGGCTGAGCTGGCCCGAGATCGTGGAAGGCTCGCGCAAGCGCGAGCTGGACGTTATCGTTACAGCCGTCAAAACTCGTGAACGGGAAAAATTCCTCGGCTTCACCCAGGAATATCTCCCCACCCCCCTGGTGATCATGACCAGGCAAGAGGACGATTCGATCCGTGGACCCTGGGGCCTTTCCGGGAAAAAAGTTGCGCTGGTCAAAGGCTACTCATCCACCCAGCGGGTCATCACAGAGCATCCGGCCGTGGATCCGCTTCTTGTAAAGACTTCTCTGGAGGGCCTGCGGGCAGTTTCTGCCGGTAATGCGCAGGCCTATGTGGGCGTTCTGGGGGTAAGTACCCATCTGGCTGAGGACAATGGGATTGTGAACTTGAAGGTAGCAGCCAGCTACGACATGGTCTCTAATGCCCAAAGGTTTGCCGTGCGCAAGGACTGGCCGGAACTGGTCTCCATCTTGGACAAAGTGCTCGATGCGATCTCCGAGGATCAAAAGCTTTCTGTCTTGCGGAAATGGGCGCCAATCACCTTAGAGTTGCAGAAAGCAGCAGACAGCAGACTAAGCCGGGCAGAACTGGAATGGTTGCAACGTCATAAGGCCATGCGACTGGGCGTTGCGCCGGCATGGGCTCCATTCGAGTACTTTGATGAATCCGGAAAATACTCCGGCGTTGTTTCCGATTTCGTCCGCCTGCTGAATGAGCGTATGAACGTATCAATGCAGCCGATTCAGGGACTCACCTGGGCCCAGATGCTCCATGAGGCCGGGGCCGGTAAGGTTGACGTGATATCCACAATCATGAAAACGTTTGAGCATAGCGAGCAGATCCTGTTCACCGAGCCCTACCTGAGCCTGCCGCTGGTGGTTATCACCCGTGAAGACTACAAGTTCATTAACGGCATTGGCGATTTGAGCGGAGCCAAGATCGCTGTCGCGCGCGGCTACGTCACGCAGCAATATCTTGAGCGGGACTTTCCGGGACATGATTTGGTTCTCGTTGACGACCTGGAGGAAGCCGTCGATGCGGTCTCTAACGGCAAGGCCGATGCGCTGTTGGAAACCATCGCTGTGACGAAGTATGCCGAAAGACAGATGGGAATCAAAAACCTGCGAGTCGCCGCCACCACCCCGTACCGGTACGAGTTGTCCTTTGGTGTGCGCAAGGACTGGCCTGACCTGGTCTGGATTCTGAACAAAAGCCTTGCTAATATCACCGAGACGGAGAAAGCACTGCTTTACGATAAATGGGTCAATCCCCGAATTGAACGGCATGTGGATTGGCTAAAGGTGGGAATGTCGGCCTCCTTTATATTGCTGATTGCCGCTGTAATCGTTGGACTGGTTTTGCACTCGAACCGCAGGCTGTCCGCTGAAATTGCCGAGCGGAAAAAAGCGGAAAGGGCTCTGCAAAGCGCCCATGATGAACTGGAACAACGCGTTAAGGAACGCACAGCCGAACTGGCCGAAACCAATGTCAGTTTAAGAGCGGAAATTGCCGAGCGCATCCGGATGGAAGAGTTTTGGAGACGATACGACTTCATGGTTAATACTTCCAAAGACATGAGCAGCCTCATTAATACGGATTACACTTATGAAGCTGTGAACGATTCTTATTGCCGCAACATGAACCGGGATCGGCAAGAGATTACTGGCCATACAGTGGCGGATATCTGGGGCGAAAAGGTGTTTAGAAAAAAAATTGGACACAATCTGAACAAGTGCTTTGCCGGAGAAGAGGTGAATTATCAAGAATGGTTTGATGTTCCAAACCTGGGGACACAATGCCTCAATGTCACATATTATCCCTATCGCAACCATGAAAATAAAATCACGCATGCGGTTGTTGTTTCTAACAACATCACGGATTTCAAGGGTGTGGAGGGAGCCCTGCGCGAAAGTGAAGAAAAATACCGGAACCTGGTTGAACGGGCCAACGACGGGATTGTCATCATTCATAACGGATTGATAAAATATGCCAATCCAAGCGCCATTCATCTGTCAGGAGAAACTACCGAGGGAATGCGCGGTAAGCCGTTTGCCGACTATATCCACCCTGACAAAGTCGACAAATTGGTCAAGGGATATAATCTCCTTATGTCAGGTGAGGATGTCAAATCCATATTTGAAACCATATTCAAGGCTAAAGACGGCAGTTATGTGTATGCAGAGGTTAACGCCAGCCTGATCACTTATGAGGGGGTGCCGGCGGATCTGGTTATCATCAGAGATATTACCGAGCGCAAGCAGGCCGAAGCAGATTTGCAACGGGCGCATGACGAACTGGAAATAAAAGTAGCCGAACGCACCGCTGAACTGGCCGTCGCCAAGGAGCGGGCCGAGGAATCCGATCGGCTCAAATCGGCTTTTTTGGCTGCCATGTCCCATGAACTGCGCACTCCCCTCAATTCAATCATCGGTTTCACCGGTATTATGCTTCAGGGTCTGGTCGGCACCTTGAATGCCGAACAAACCAAGCAACTGGGGATGGTGCGTGACAGCGCTCACCACTTGCTGAGTCTAATTAACGACGTCCTGGACATCTCAAAGATCGAAGCCGGGCAATTGGAAATCGCCTCAGAGAGCTTTGATATGCGCAGCTCAATTGATAAAGTGGTACAATCGGTTACCCCTTTGGCGGATAAAAAAGGGCTGTTGCTGGTGGCTGAAATAGCGCCGGAAGTGGGTCAAATCAATAGCGATCGGCGTAGGGTAGAGCAAATCCTGATCAACCTCGTCAACAACGCCTTAAAGTTCACGGATACAGGCGAGGTGCGCATTAGCGCACAGGTTGTGGGTTGCCGCTTGCCGCTTGCCGCCTTGAAAAAAGATTTTAATTTAAAAGCTCCAAAATGTATAGAAATCTGTGTGGCAGACAGCGGTATCGGTATCAAGCCTGAAGACATTGAAAAGCTTTTCGCGGCATTCCAGCAAATCGAGACCGGCTTGGCTCGCCGTTACGAAGGAACCGGTCTCGGGTTGTCTATTTGCAAAAAACTGGTTAAGATGCTGGGAGGTGATATCAGGGCCGAGAGCGAAGGGCCGGAAAAAGGGAGTACGTTTACGCTTATTTTACCTTTGGATTGATGATCGTTTGGATTTATGATTGTCGATTTATGATTGTTTTTTTTAAATCAACAATCGACAATCATCAATCCCAACGGGGGAAAGATGAAACCCAAAATACTGGTTATCGAGGATAATGAGCAAAACCTTTATTTAATATCGTTTATCCTGGAGAAGAACGGGTATCAAGCGATACCTGCACGGGATGGTCGTGAGGGTATCGATCTGGCAAGACAGGTGAAGCCGGCTTTGATCATCCTGGATATTCAGTTGCCCGTTATGGATGGCTATGAGGTAGCCCGACAGCTTAGTGGCAATACCGAGACGCAAGACATCCCTATTGTGGCCGTAACTTCACACGCCATGGTCGGTGATCGCGAAAAAACGATAGCTGCCGGGTGTACGGGATATATCGAAAAACCGATTGATCCTGGAACTTTCATTGGTGAAATAGAACAATACTTAATCTGATTTTTAAAAATTTAGCCTAAGTAACAAAAAAATCGATCCAAGATCCAAAATGGAGAGAGGTGATGATTAAACTTCTGGTAGTCGATGACCAAGAGCAGAATCTTTATATGTTGCAGGTTCTCCTGCAAGGACACGGGTACGACGTTGCATTGGCATCCAATGGAGCTGAGGCGCTGGAAAAGGCGCGGCAAAATCCGCCGGATTTGATCATTGCCGATATCCTAATGCCGGTAATGGACGGTTTCACCTTGTGTCGTGAATGGAAGAAGGACGAACATCTCAAAACAATCCCCTTTGTTTTTTATACCGCCACTTACACAGATCCTAAAGACGAGAAATTTGCCATGAGTCTGGGAGCGGAGCGGTTCATCATCAAACCGACCGATCCTGAAAAGTTCATCGATATTGTGCAGGAGGTCATAGACCAATGCAAGGCCGGTCAACTGAATACATCCTGTGAACCGATTGAGGAAGAAGCCGTCTTTTTAAAGCAGTACAATGAAACCCTGATCCACAAACTCGAAGATAAGATTACACAACTGGAAGAGACCAACCAACTTTTGGAACGTGAAGTCAGGGAACGCAAACAGTTTGAAGAGGAAAAGAAGAAACTTGAAGCCCAGCTTATTCAGGCCCAAAAAATGGAGGCCATCGGAACCCTGGCCGGAGGTATTGCCCATGACTTTAACAATATCCTTTCCGCTGTTATTGGCTATACCGAAATAGCTCTCGATGATGCTGAAAAGGGATCTTTATTGGAACGAAATTTGCGAGGGGTTCTCCAAGCCGGCAAACGGGCCAAAAATCTGATTAAACAAATTCTGACCTTCAGCCGTCAAGCTGAACTTGAACTGAAACCGGTTCAGGTCAAAATGGTTGCAGAAGAAGCGCTAAAATTCCTCAGGGCATCGCTACCTACAACCATTGATATATACCGGGACCTGGCAAGTGATTCTTTAATAATGGGTGACCCCACTCAAATCCATCAGCTATTAATGAACCTTTGCGCCAATGCCGGCCACGCCATGAAAGAAAACGGCGGCATTCTGGAGGTTATCCTAGCTGATGTGGAGCTCGATTCCAATTTTATTGCTCAACATCCCGGAATGATCGCCGGCCCGCATCTTAAACTGATTGTAAGCGATACCGGCCCTGGGATGACCACTGAAATACTGAAACGAATTTTCGATCCGTATTACACTACCAAGGATAAGGGCGAAGGCACCGGCCTTGGCCTTTCGGTAGTTCACGGCATCATCAAAAATAACGCTGGAGCCATCACGGTCTATAGCGAGCCGGGAAAAGGCTCTACCTTTAATGTCTTTTTTCCTGTCATCGAGGAAGAGATACGTGCAGAAGCTGCAGTTGAAGAATTGCTTCCTACCGGAAATGAAAAAATTCTTTTCGTTGATGACGAGCCGACCCTCGTAGAAATAACCAATCAAATGTTGAAGCGTTTGGGGTATGACGTCGTTACCAAAACAGCGAGCAATGAGGCCCTGGATCTTTTTCAAGCTCAACCTGAAAAATACGATCTGGTTATCACCGATATGACCATGCCTGGCATGATGGGAGAGGAACTGGCCGGAAAGCTTATGCAAATAAGACCCGATATCCCGGTTATTCTTTGTACCGGATTCAGTCAACGCATCACGGAAAAGAAGGCCAAACATTTAGGCATTAAAGCATTTCTCATGAAACCGCTTGTGATGCGCAGCCTGGCCGTAACTATCAGAAAAGTGTTGGATGAAAAATGACAGCTATCAATTGAGCGTTTTTCGTTCAACTGTGGTTTTATCCTACTTTACGGTGGATCTTCTGCTTAAGCCAGTCGATCCAGGGAGTGAAACCTTCCTCGGTCTTGGCCGAGATTTCAAAGACCGGGATGCCGGGATGCACCTGCAGGATATTTTCAGAAGCCGCCTGGCGGTCATAATCCAGATACGGCAGCAGGTCGATCTTGTTTAAAAGTGCCGCGTCGCATACACGGAACATCAGCGGATATTTGACCGGCTTGTCTTCTCCTTCGGTTACACTTAAAATAACTACCCGCAAATCCTCGCCAAGATCAAACTCAGCCGGGCATACCAGATTGCCAAGGTTCTCGACGATCAAAAGATCAATCTCTTGCAGCTCAAAATTACCTGCCGCTGTTTGAATGACATGGGCACTCAGGTGACAGTCACCTCCAAAGGCATCCGTATTGATCTGCACAACCGGAGCACCCGCAGCGGCAAGCCGGTCAGCGTCGTTTGAAGTACAAATATCTCCCACAATTACTGCGCTTCTGACTTCCGGCATAATATGCCCCAGGGTCTTAACAAGGGTTTCGGTTTTGCCGGAACCGGGAGAGCTCATCACATTAAGTACAAAAACCCCTTTTTCCGCAAACATATTACGGTTCTGCTCTGCAATGGCATCGTTAACATCCAGCACCTTGCGGACAACCTTTATTTCCCTGGTGCCGGTTTTTTTACTGCCGCCGGCAGCACTGCCTTTGACATGGGAGTGGGAAGGCTTTTGGAATGGTTTGTGATGGCTGTATTTTTCAGTTTTATACAATGTGATCACCATGTTAATCATCCTCTTGAGCAACTTCAATGG